>NZ_MSJQ01000099.1 GCF_014596515.1 Streptomyces sp. CBMA156 | reverse complement strand
CCCGGGCGCCCGGCGCCGGTTCCTCCGTCCGGCCGGTCGCCGCCGGTTCCTCCGTCCGGCTGGTCGGCGCCGACCGGCGGCGCGGCCCCGGGAACGACCGGCAGGGCGGCCCCTAGGGTCGGCCGGACCGTCCGTCCCAGCCCGGGAGAACGATGCCGAGGGTCCTCAGTCTCCGCTCGCGGTGGGCGAGCGCCGCCGCCGGACTGGCCGTGTTCGCCTCCGCGCTCGCGGGCTGCGGAGGCGGTGGGAGCGGCGGCCCGGTCACCCTGAACTGGTACAACTTCCCGGACGACTCGGGCGCCCTCCAGCAGGCCGCCGACCGCTGCGGGCAGCAGTCCGGCGGCCGCTACACGATCCGCTACGACAAGCTGCCCCGCGGCGCGGACGGCCAGCGCCAGCAGCTGGTGCGCCGGATGGCGGCGCACGACGCCGGCGTGGACATCCTGGGCCTGGACGTCACCTGGCCCGCCGAGTTCGCCGAGGCCGGCTGGATCCGCGAGTGGACCGGGACGATGCGCGAGCGGGCCACCGCCGACACCCTCGACGCGGCGGTGCGGACCGCGACCTGGCGGGACCGGCTGTACGCCGTCCCGTACAACTCCAACACCCAGCTGCTCTGGTACCGCGACGACCTGGTGCCCACCCCGCCGAAGACCTGGGCGGAGATGCTCGCCCGAGCGCAGCAGCTGGCCGACGAGGGCAAGCCGCACCTCGTGGAGATCCAGGGCGCCCAGTACGAGGGGCTGACGGTCTGGTTCAACACGCTGGTCGCCAGCGCGGGCGGCACGATCCTCACCCCCGACGCCCAGGCGCCCTCGCTCGGCGCGCCCGCCGTCACGGCCGCCGGGGTGATGCGCGACCTGGCGGTCTCGGTGGCCGCCGACCCCTCGCTGGCGAACCAGATGGAGGACCAGAACCGGCTCGCGATGGAGTCCGGCACCGCCGCCTTCGAACTCAACTACCCCTTCGTCTACCCCGCGATGAAGGCCGACCGGCCGGAGCTGTTCCCGCACTTCCGCTGGGCCCCGTACCCCGCGGTGACGGCCGACCGCCCCGCTCACGTGACCATCGGCGGCATCGACCTCGCCGTGGGCGCCTACAGCCGGCACCCCGACCTCGCCGCCGAGGCCACCCTCTGCCTGCGCGACCGGGACAACCAGCTCACCAACGCGCTGGAGGGCGGCCTCCCGCCCTCGCTGCGGAGCCTCTACCAGACCGCCGAACTGACCGCCAGCTACCCGTTCGCCGCCGACGTGCTGGCCGCCCTGGACTCCGCCGGCGTACGGCCGCAGACCCCGGCCTACCAGAACGTCTCCATCGCCATCTCGCACACCCTCTCCCCGCCCGCCGGCATCCGCCCGGAGAAGGACGTGGCCGACCTCCGCGGGCAGATCAGGGACGCCCTCGGTTCGAAGGGGCTGATCCCGTGACACCTTCCACCGAGGCCGCCGCCGCGGCCGTGCCGAGGCCCGCCGGGCCGTCGCGCGGCGCCCGCCAGGAGCGCCGGCTGGGCCTGCTGCTGTGCGCCCCCGCGGTGATCGTCATGCTCGCGGTCACCGCCTACCCGATCGGCTACGCCGTCTACCTCTCCCTCCAGCGCTACGACCTGCGCTTCCCCGACCAGGCGCACTGGGTCGGGCTCGCCAACTACGGTGCGGTGCTGGCCTCCCCGGTGTGGTGGCAGGCGCTCGGCGTCACGGCGCTGATCACCGTGGTGTCGGTGACCGTCGAGCTGCTGCTCGGCCTGGCGCTCGCCCTGGTGATGCACCGCGCGGTCTTCGGCCGCGGCGCCGTGCGCACCGCCGTCCTGGTGCCGTACGGGATCGTCACCGTGGTCGCCGCGTACTCCTGGCAGTACGCCTGGACGCCCGGCACCGGCTACCTGGCCGCCCTGCTGCCGGAGGGCAGTGCCCCGCTGACCGAGCAGTGGCCGGCCGTCGGTCTGATCATCCTTGCGGAGGTCTGGAAGACCACCCCGTTCATGGCCCTGCTGCTGCTCGCCGGCCTCGCGCTGGTGCCGGACGAGACGGTCAGGGCCGCGATGGTGGACGGCGCGGGCTTCGGGCAGCGGCTGCGCCTGGTGATCCTGCCGCTGATGAAGCCGGCGATCCTGGTCGCGCTGCTCTTCCGCACCCTGGACGCCTTCCGGATCTTCGACAACATCTACGTGCTGACCAGCGGCTCCAACGGCACCGGATCGGTGTCGATCCTCGGCTACGACAACCTGTTCACCGCGCTCAACCTGGGCATCGGCTCGGCGATCTCGGTGCTGATCTTCGTCTGCGTGGCGCTCATCGCCCTGGTCTTCGTCAAGCTGTTCGGCACGGCGACGCCCGGCGCCGAACCGGAGCACCGATGAGCACCCGGCACGCCAGGACGCTGACCGGCTGGGGCGTCGCCAACCTGGTGGTCGTGCTCTACGCGCTCTTCCCGGTGTGGTGGATCGTGGCGCTCTCCTTCAAGGACCCGAGCACCCTGTCCGACGGCGCCTTCGTGCCGCGCCGGTGGACCCTCGCCAACTACCGCGGCATCTTCCAGACCTCCGAGTTCACCCGCGCCCTGGTGAACTCGATCGGGATCGCGGTGATCGCCACCACCATCGCCGTGGTGCTCGGCACCATGGCCGCGTACGCGGTCGCCCGGCTGCGCTTCCCCGGCAAGCGGCTGCTGATCGGGGTGTCCCTGCTGATCGCGATGTTCCCGCCGATCTCGCTGGTCTCACCGCTGTTCGACATCGAGCGGGCGCTCGGCCTGTTCGACACCTGGCCCGGGCTGATCATCCCGTACATGACCTTCTCGCTGCCGCTGGCGATCTACACCCTCTCGGCGTTCTTCCGGGAGATCCCCTGGGACCTGGAGAAGGCGGCCAAGGTGGACGGCGCCACGCCGTGGCAGGCGTTCCGGCTGGTCATCGCGCCGCTGGCGGCACCGGGCGTGTTCACCACCGGCATCCTGGTCTTCATCTTCTGCTGGAACGACTTCCTGTTCGCGATCTCGCTGACCTCCACCACCTCGGCCAGGACCGTGCCGGCCGCCATCGCCTTCTTCACCGGGAGTTCCCAGTTCGAGCAGCCGACCGGCTCGATCGCGGCCGCCGCCGTGATCATCACGATCCCGATCGTGGTCTTCGTGCTGCTGTTCCAGCGCCGCATCGTCGCCGGGCTCACCGCCGGCGCAGTCAAGGGCTGAGACCCGCGCCGGGTCCCACAGCCGAGTCCCCAAGGCCGAGCCCGCCCCACCCGGCGGACCAGGAAGGCGGATCGTGGCCGAGATCGTCCTCGACGGCATCACCAAGCGCTACCCCGACGGCGCCCTCGCCGTCCGCGACGTCGACCTCACCATCGCCGACGGCGAGTTCGTGATCCTGGTGGGCCCGTCCGGCTGCGGCAAGTCCACCACGCTCAACATGATCGCCGGGCTGGAGGACATCACCGAGGGCACCCTGCGGATCGCCGGGGAGGTGGTCAACGACCGCGCGCCCAAGGACCGGGACATCGCCATGGTGTTCCAGAGCTACGCCCTCTACCCGCACATGAGCGTGCGCGACAACATGGGCTTCGCGCTGCGCCTGGCCAAGGTCGACAAGGCGACCATCGCCGCCAAGGTCGAGGAGGCCGCCCGCGTCCTGGACCTCACCCGGCACCTCGACCGCAAGCCCGCCAACCTCTCCGGCGGGCAGCGCCAGCGGGTCGCCATGGGCCGGGCGATCGTCCGCGACCCCAAGGTCTTCCTGATGGACGAGCCGCTGTCCAACCTGGACGCCAAGCTCCGGGTGCAGATGCGTACCCAGATCGCCGCCCTCCAGCGCCGCCTGGGCACCACCACCGTCTACGTCACCCACGACCAGGTCGAGGCCATGACGCTCGGCGACCGGGTGGTGGTGATGCGCTCCGGCGTCGTCCAGCAGGTCGGCTCGCCGCAGCACCTGTACGACGAGCCGGTGAACCTCTTCGTCGCCGGGTTCATCGGCTCGCCGGGCATGAACTTCCTCGGCGCCGCGCTGGAACGGGACGCCCTGCACACCTCGCTGGGCGCCTTGCCGCTGGACGACCGCACCCGGCGCGCCCTGGAGCGCGCGGACGCGCCGCGCGAGCTGATCGTCGGCATCCGCCCCGAGGACTTCGAGGACGCCGCGCTGGCCGAGGGGCACGACGGCGGGGTCACCGTCACCGTGACCGTCGAGGTCAGGGAGTCGGTCGGCTCGGACGTCTACGTCCACTTCGCGGAGGAGGGCGGTCCGGTGGCGGGTTCGGGGGGTTCGGGGGGTTCGGCAGGTTTGGCGGGGTCGGCCGGGTCGGTGAGGTCGGTGAGCGAGGAACTCGCCGAACTCGCCGCCGACTCTGGCCGCGCCGACACCGGGATGCTGGAGCACCGGGTGGTGGCCCGGCTGAACCCGGTGACCAGGGCCGCCGAGGGCGGTCCGCTGGAGCTGTGGGTGGATACGGCGCGGATCCACGTCTTCGATCCGCGCAGCGGCGCCAACCTGACCCACCCGGAGCACGCGTAGCCAGGTGCCTCGGGGCCCGGGCCGCCAGGGCTCGGCGTCCAGGGCTTGACGTCCAGGGCTTGGCACGGAAGGCCCAACGCCCCCGGGCGCGCGGTGTGCCTGACCGGGACCCTGTGTGGGCCGACCTACATTGCCCGATTATGAGAGAAAATGTCGGAATCACTCGCCGATCGGTGCTCAAGGCCGTCCCCGCCGCCGTCCTGGTGGCGGCCTCCGACGGGATCCTCGCCCGGCGCGCCAGGGCGGCGACCCCCTTCCCCCAGCCGGTCGTCCGCAGCGCGCGGCCGGCGCCCGGCGCACCGAGGGCGGTGCTCGACCAGACGCTCGACGTGCGGTTCACCGACACCCCCGTCCCCGGCCTCGGGACGGTCACCACGCGCACCTACAACGGCACCATCCCCGGGCCGACCCTGCGGGTGCGCGCCGGAGACACCCTGCGGCTGACCCAGGTCAACGGCCTGCCACCGAACCGGGCCCACGACGGCGGCCACCACAACCGGCCGCACCGCGAGAACAGCTTCAACCTGCACACCCACGGCCTGCACGTCTCCCCGTCCGGGGACGCCGACAACGTCCAGCGCGAGTTCACGCCGCGCACCGCCGAGGAGGCCGAGGCCGGCGCCCCCGAACCGCGGTACCTGACCGTCATCGACATCCCGGCCGACCACCCGGCCGGCACCTACTGGTACCACCCGCACGTGCACGGGGCCACCGCCGAACAGATCGCCGGAGGGATGGCAGGGGTCCTCGTCGTCGAGGGCGACGTCGACGAGGTGCCGGAGATCGCGGCCGCCGCCGACGTCGTCGTCTGCGTCAACGAACTCATGGTCAAGGACGGCAGGACCGCCGCGTTCGTCGCGGGCAACTCGTTCGCCGGCATCACGCCCGCCTTCACCGTCAACGGCGAAGTCAACCCGACCCTCACGCTGCGCCCCGGCGAGGTCCAGCGCTGGCGGCTGGTGGCGGCGACCGCGTTCACCGCGCTGTCGCTCCGACTCGCCGACGGCGACTCCGTACTGACACTCAATCAGATCGCCATGGACGGCGTGACCTTCCCGGCGCCGGTCGCCACCGACACGGTGCTGCTGTCCGTCGGCAACCGGGCCGACGTGCTGGTCCGGGGCGGCGAGCCCGGGACATACGAACTGCGGGCCCAGGGCGCCCCCGGCCCGCTGATGACGGTCGAGGTGACGGGGGAGGCCGTCGACCCGCCGATGGGACTGCCGGCCGCCCTGCCGCAGGGCAAGCCCTTCCTCGACGAGGGCGACATCACCAACCCCGAGGGCGACCGTACGGTGGTCTTCCACGTCGACGGCGGGGTCTTCGAGCAGCCGTTCCCGCACGCCTACCGCGTCCTCGGCAGCCGCCCGACCCCCGCGGCCGACCCCGACGGCGACCTCACCAGCGACCCCGCCTACGGCCTGTTCGACCCCGACTACGTCAACCACACCCTGGAACTCGGCACCGTCGAGCGGTGGACCCTGCGCACCGACGAGTCCGCACCGGGCTTCCACCACCCCTTCCACCTGCACACCAACCACGTCCTCGTCACCCACCGCAACGGCGAACGGCTCGACCCGCCGGTGTGGCAGGACACCGTCGACCTGGCCGGCGGCAGTCCGAGCGACACCGTCACCCTGCTGGTCGGGTACCAGGACTTCACCGGCAGTACCGTCCTGCACTGCCACCAGCTCCAGCACGAGGAACTCGGCATGATGCAGCGCGTCGACTACGTCGAGTCCCGGCAGGGGGAACGGGCCGGGAGGCGGGTGTAGCCGATGCCGGGCCGGTCCCTCCGGCGCCGGCCTGCGGGTGGAGGCGCGGCTCGCCCGCTCTGGGGGTGCGCGCCCGAGAGCGGGGGGAAGCGGGTCCGGCTGGAGACGGCGCTCCCGTCGGGAGCCTCAGCCGGCCGGACCCGGAAATACGGTGGGAAAACACCCGCACCATGCGTTCGACCCCGAATCCCGGGTAGAACACCCATGTGGCGGCCGTGAACGATCCGGCTGCCCCGGCACCCCCGCACGGTGTGCCACCGGGACCTCGCCTGCGGAAGCCGGGCACAGGTCCTGGGGGAAGAAGCCCGTGACGTGACACGCGAGACCGTCGCTGTCCACGGGCGCTCACCCCGATGCCCAGGAGCGATCACGTGTCCATCCACCGGGAAACGAGCGGTCGGGAGGCGACTGGCCGGGAGTTCACGGCCCCGGGCCTGTCGCCCGACCGGCCGTCCGGCCTTCCGTCCGATCTGCCGTCCGATCTGCCGCGCAGGCCGACGGTGGCCGAGCTGCGCCGGATGGGGAAGTCGGAGGCCCGTGAGCTGAGCGACGCCCTGTTCGAGCGGCTGGCCGGACTGGCCAGGGAGACCCGCGCCTACAGCTACGTCCGCGGCACGATCATCGAGCTGAACATGCCGCTGGTGCGGTTCATCGCGGCCCGCTTCCGGCACCGGGCGGAGGACATGGAGGACATCCTCCAGGTCGGCACGATCGGTCTGATCAAGGCCGTCGACGGCTACGACCGGCAGCGCGGCGTCGAGTTCGTCACCTACGCGATCCCGACCATCACCGGGGAGATCAAACGGTTCTTCCGCGACACCTCGTGGCCGGTGCGGGTCCCGCGCGGCATGCAGGAGCTCTACCTGAGCGTCGCCCGAGGCTCCGACCGCCTGGAACAGCGACTCGGCCGGCTCCCGCAGCCCGAGGAGATCGCCGAGGACCTGCACCTCACCGTCGAACAGGCCACCGAGGGCCTGACAGCGGGCCGGGTCTACCGCCCCAACTCCCTGGACGCGCTGCGCGACCAGGACACCGACGAGACCGGCAGCGCCCTGCTCGACCGCCTCGGCGGCTGCGACCCCGGCCTCGAACTCGCCGACTTCCGGATCGCGGTGCGCCCCCTGCTGGCCCGGCTGCCCGAACGCGAGCAGACCGTCCTCAAACTCCGCTTCTGGGACGGCTGGACCCAGTCCAGGATCGCCGACCGGATCGGCGTCTCCCAGATGCACGTCTCCCGGCTGCTCAGCGCCACCCTGGCCTGGCTCCGCGAGCAACTGGAGGACCAGGACGCCCCCGGCTGGGCCGACAAGCCCGGGCGGCCCGGGTGTCCTGGGTGCCAGGCTGAGCCCGCGGTGTCCGGCTGAGACGGTCGGGCCGGTCACAGGTCAGGCCGCTCACAGATCGGGCGGGTGCCGTGTCGAGTCCGAACGCCATCGCGTCCGGGCCGGGCAGCGCTCCCGTCCGTCCGCCTCGGCTGCCCCGGCCCGGACGACGCGGCTGTCTGCCGGCCGTCAGGCTGTGTCCGCATCAGGGGCGTTAACGATCGCGGATCCGGGGTAATCGCCGCGGCGGACCACGGGGGCGGCGCAGCGAGGAGGCGGACAGCATGGACGGACGCGAGCAGGCGGAGCCGCGCGGAACCAGTGGAACCGAACGGGAGCGGGTGCACGGCCGGGCCCTGGGGCGGTGGCTGGGGTCGCGTCCGGGGCCGGGGCTGCGCGGCGTCGGGCTCGGTCTGCGCGGCCGGGCCTGGGACCTGGTGCGCGGCGTGCGGCCGCGCACCGTCCTCGGGCTCGCCCTGCTGTCGCTGGGCCTGCTGGCGGCCGGTCTGGGGACGTCGAAGGCACCGTTCCTCTGGGGCCTCGCGGGCTGCTGGGCGCTGGCGCTGGCGATCGCCGCCACGGTGCTCCGCGCCTGCGCCGACGGGCGGGGGGACGGGGGGTGAGGGTGTGGTCCGTACCGTCCGTGCTGTCTGGGGTGCCAGTGGCGCGACCGGGGTGGGTCCGGGCCCCCGCCCTCGCGGCATGGTTCCACTGTGTGATCGGCGCATACTGTCCGTAAACACACGGAGGTGTTCATGCCCATGGTGGATGTCGCGGCCCTCGGCCGGCTGGTCGCGGAGTACGAGGCCCTGTCCCCGTCGCGCTCACCGGAAGCCCGGCAGCGGTTGCGCGACGTCTGCTACACGATCGGCATCTACACGGGGGAGGCCGACGCGGCCCGCGCGGTCGCCCGGGCCCGCGTGCTGCTGGACCGTCAGGACACCGCAGGCGACGACGGGGCAGCTGCCGGGGCCCCGGTCCCGGACCGCGCCCGCGAGAACCTGCTCGCCGAACTCGGCGACCTCGCGGCCCGTGAACAGGGCCGCTCCGGGCCCTTCTCGACGCTGCACGACATCGTTCAGCTGACCCGCGTCACCGTCCCGGACTGCGTGGGCGCCGCCGTGAGCACCTGGCACGACGACGGCTCCGTCGAGACCTTCGCGGCTACCTCGTCGTACCTGATGGCCCTCGAACGCGCACAGGGCGAGGCGGGCGCGGGCCCGCTGTCCCGGATCCGCCGCCAGGGCGAGGGGCAGGTCGTGGTCAAGCTGGACCCGGGCCGGCCCGGCCGCTTCGCCGACCGGGCCCGGCGCTGCGGCGTACGGGCCGTGGCCAGCGCCCACCTGCGCACCCACCCGCACGGGTGCACCGCCTTCAGCGCGTACCTGCGGACGCCGGCCGATCCCGGCACACCGGCCCTCGGGCTGGTGGAGGTGCTCGCCCTCCAGGCGTCCGTCGCCCTCGACCGCTTCGCACTCTCCCGGGCGGCCGCCGACCTGCTCGACCGCCGGCACGCCACCGGCCTGGCCATCGGCATCACCGTCGAGCGCTTCGGCGTCACCCCGCACACCGCGCTCGGCCTACTGGTCAGGGCTGCCCAGCGGCTGGGCACGGACCTCGACACGGTCGTCCGGCGTCTGGCGGGGGGTGAGGAGTCGTAAGGGAAGGGGCGTTCCGGCGGTGGCTGTCGGGCTGCCGCCGGAGACTGTCGAGGGGCGGGGAACCGGACGCGCTCAGCGGGCTTCGCCTTGGCACGAGGACCAGGCGGCCGTTCCCAGAGTCAGCAGCACCGACAGCGCGAACACCGTGAACAGGTGCTCGCCACTCAGCGCCGCATGCCCCAGCAGGGCCGCCTGCGCCCCGGCGGCCAGCACCAGCACGCGCCTGCCCCGGTCGGCCGGCAGCCGCCAAACCGCCCGTATCGCCCACCCGTTGAGCCCGGCCATCACCAGCCCCGCGCTCGCGAACACGTACGGCACCGCCTTGGGGCGCGGGGCCAGCTCGTCCTCGAAGCCGACGCCGTTGTAGAACAGCGGCACCGCGATGCAGAAGAACAGCACCACCGCCACCGTCTCCAGGGTCAGCAGCACGGTTGCCGCGGCCTGCGACAGCCAGGTGAGACGGGACATGTGCGGGGCCTTCCGGTGGTGAGGTGAGGGTGACGGAGGACCCGTCATCGCGGCGTGGTCGCCCGGCAAGCCGTGCGGATGATGGTGCGCGGGCCGGGGCCGGCGGGTGTCGCGCGCTGCTGCGGGCATGGCACGATGTGTGGGCTCCTTGACGCCATCCCAAGCTGCTACTGACGGGGCGCCACAGCATAGTCAAGAAATGGCAAAGGCCATGCTGCGCCGCAGGTCGGAAAGCCTCCTCCCCGCACCCGCAGGGGTCAGCCGCCGGGATCCGGGGCGATGCAGGACTGGTCGGTCTCCTCCCCGCACCCGCGGGGGTCAGCCTCGCGTCCAGTACCTCGGTCCACGGCCGGTGCTCTCCTCCCCGCACCCGCGGGGGTCAGCCTCGCGTCCAGTACCTCGGTCCACGGCCGGTGCTCTCCTCCCCGCACCCGCGGGGGTCAGCCGCCGAGCGTGATCAGATCGCCAGGCTGGAGGCACTCCTCCCCGCACCCGCGGGGGTCAGTCGGAAGTGCCCGCCTACTTCACAACTCCACAGCGCTCCTCCCCGCACCCGCGGGGGTCAGCCGCAGAACCGGATTGGCGCCAGACACGCCCCGTCCTCCTCCCCGCACCCGGGGGTCAGCCGCTCGTCGACGACGTGCCGCTGTTCGTCCCAGCCTTCTCCCTGCTTGCACCTCACCAGCAGGGGCGCGCCGGTGGCGGCAACGCGGTTCAACAGCTGAACGGTGTTGTCGGGTTCCTCGGCGGTGGCTCAGTGTGCGGGGTCGGCGCCGCACGCGGCTGTGGTGAGGAAGGCGGTGACGGCGGCCTTGGCGCCGCGCGGGTCGGAGGCGTCGTACGGGTTGTGGGAGAGCACGAGTTGACGTCGGCCGTCGGCCGTGCCGGCCACCATCGTCGAGTAGCCGGGGAGGTCTCCGCTGTGGCCCCAGAGCACTCCGCACGGCGTGTCGAACCGGGCCAGCCCCAGCCCGTATCCGCGCCCGGGTCCCGCGTCCACCGTCCTGGTCATTTCGGCGAGTTGGGCGGGCGGCAGCAGCCTGCCGCCCAGCAGGGCGGCGGTGAACCGGTTGAGGTCGTCCGCGCTGGATATGCCCTGTCCGGCGGCGCCCAGGACGGACGGGTTGAGTTCGGTGATGTCCACCGGACCGGTCGAGAGCTTCACGTAGCCGTGCGCGTGCGGGCCGGGCAGCAGTGGCGACAGCCCGGGCATGCTGGTGTCGTGCAGTCCCAGCGGCCGGATGATCCGCCGGTCGACCTCCTGCTGCCAGGAGTGGCCGGTGACCCGCTCGATGAGCAGGCCGGCGAGCAGGTAATTGGTGTTGGAGTAGTGCCATCCCTGCCCTGGCGGGAAGTACGGGGCGTTGCCGTTGGCGAGCGCGAGCAGTTCGGCCGACTGGTAGGTGCGCCAGCGCGGTCCTGCCAGCCAGCTGCGGTACTGGGCTTCGTCCCGAGGATCGAGGCCCGGTGCATCGGTGTAGTTGTACAACCCGCTGGTGTGGTTGAGCAGTTGGCGGATGGTGATGGTCGCGCCGTTCGGTACCGCGCCGGGCAGGTGGCGTTCGATCGGGTCGTCCAGGCCGATGCGCCGCTCACCGGTGAGTTGGAGCATGACGGTGGCGGCGAAGGTCTTGGTGACGCTGCCGATCCTGAACCGGGCCTGAGCGGGCACCGGCGCGCCGGTGCCCAGATCAGCGACGCCGGCCCGCCCACGCCAGATGGTCCGCCCGTCCTGGCGGACCTCGCCGACGGCTGCCGAGGAGCCGGCGTCGACGATGCCCTGCAGTGTGGTGCGCAGCGCGGCGACCCCGGCGGTTTCCACACGGAGTTCCTGGTGTCCGCCCGTCGGCCGGGCGGGGGATGCGGCGAAGCTCGCGGATGTGCCGGTGCCGAGCAGGGCGGCGGCGGCCAGGAGCGCGGCCGCCGAGCGGACGCCGAGTCCCAGGGGGCGCGAATATGACGTTACGTCGGGCATGAACTTCCCTTCAGGAGCAGGCGCTTGTCGCCGCCCCTGAAGCAAGCCTGCCGGTGGGGTTCCCGTCCGGGCATCCGCCGAAGGTGTCGCACCGTGTCCTACCTGAGGCCGGTGGACCCGGCACCCGTGCGGCCCTGTGGTAGGACCCAAGGCGAAGGCGGGCTGACCACCCTGGGCGCGTGTCTGTGGGCTTCCGTCCGCTCGCCGGGCAGGGGGCCGTGGGCGCCGAGGTGCCAGGTTCGGCCGTCGGTCGTTGGGATCCGGTCAACTCGGCTGCGAGGCCAGTGGAGTTCGATGGATCGCAGGCGCACCGGAAGCGGCGGCTTCTAGGCTCGCACGAACAATGGCGTCGTGAGGGGGAGTGCCGTGACTCGTAGGCCTGTCCGGCGGCGGCGCCGTTCGACCACCGTTCGTCGGGTCGTACGGCAGGCGAAGGCCAACCCCCTGCCGTCGGGCATCGCCGCGCTGGTCGTGCTCGCCCTGGCCGTGACGATGGTCCGCTGGTTGGCTCAACACCTGGTGCTGGTCGCCGCGTTGCTCGCCCTCGGAGCGGTGGCAGGCCTCGTGGTACTGCGTTCGCGAGCGCGGACCCGCCGTCGGGAGCTGGAGGCGCGGACGGCCCAACTGCGGCACATCGGGCCGTTCCTGGCGATGACCCCCAAGGCCTTCGAGCACGCGTTGGCCGATCTGTGCCGTCGGGACGGCTGCACGAAGGTGACGGTGGTCGGCGGCGCCGGAGACCTCGCGGCGGATGTCCTGGCCGTCACCCCGACGGGGCAGCGGCTCCTCATCCAGGCCAAGCGGTATGGCCCGAAGACCTTCGTCGGCTCCCACGACGTCCAGAAGGTCAACGGCACCTACCGCGACGTGCACCACTGCGATCTGGCCGCCGTGGTGACGACCAGCTCGTTCACCAAGGCCGCCGCCGCCTTCTGCACGCAGGTCGGCATCCGTACCGTCGACCGGCGAGCGCTCGCTCTGTGGGCGGACGGGCGGGGCGGACCACCGTGGGCCTGAGTTCACCCGTCCGCGCGTTCGGGGTCGGCAGGGGACAGCAGGAGCCGGCGCCGTTCCCGGTCCAATTCGGCGACGAGGAGCGGGAGTTCATCACCGATCCGGACCGCATCCGTCGGATCTCCTTCGGCGGGCGCGAGGTCCCGTAGCCGCACCAGTCCTTCGACGCCGTCGGCGACCTGGACGAACACGCCGAACGGGACCACCCCGGTGACCCGCCCCCGCAGCCGTTGACCGACCGGGCTGCGGTCGGCGAACGCCTGGAACGGGTCCGGTCGCAGCGCCCGCAGGGAGAGTCTGGCCTCCAGGTTCCAAGTGTCGACCTGGAGGAACTCGCAGGTGACGCGCTGCCCGACCCGTACGACGTCGGACGCCGCCTCGATGCGCCGCCACGACAGTTCGGGGACCGTGATGAACCCCACGCCGGGGAAGAGCGGGTGGTCGGGGCCGTCGTCCAGCGCCACGAACACGCCGTACCGTTCGATCGCCGCGACGGTGCCGGAGAGTGGCCGGCCGATGTTCAGCGATGCCAGGAACACCTCCAGCTCCGGGCTCCTGAGTGCTCCATCCATGCGACCCAGTCTTCCATCGTGCCCGACCGGTCTGTCGGTGGTCCCGTCTAGCCTGGCGGCGAAGCGGGCGTCGAAGGACGTCCCGGCGGAACGAACAGGGCGGGTGCGGGGCATGAGCGTGGACTTCTTCTGGCGGCGGGTGGACGGAGGACTGCTGGATGAGTTGTCGCCGGAGGAGCTCTTCGACCTGGTGCCGGATTGGTTCGACAGCGAGTTCGGACCGCTGCATCAGGCGGGCACCGTGCTGGCGGTGGAGCGCAACGGATACCTGATGCACGTCGCCCTGATGGAGGCGGTCGGCGGCGCGGGGCCGGACCTGAGAACCGCCCAACTGCCGGTGTTCGCCGGGGAGGAGCGGGTGATCGCCGATGAGGAGACGACGATCCGGGTGCTCCGGCCCGACGAGGTCCGGGCGGCGTCGGCCTTCCTGGAGCGGGTCGGCGTCGACGACCTGGTGGGCACCGTGGGCGCCGCGCTGGCGGAGAAGGTCGCCGACCTCGAATTCGCGACTCCGTGGTCCGAGGAATGGGCCGGCCACCTGACCGCCGACCTGCGCGCGCTGAAGGACTTCTACGCCGGGGCCGCCGCTGCCGGCGATGCGATGGTCAAGTTCGAGTCCGCATGACCTCTTGCGGGCCGGTTCGGCCGACTGTCAGTGGCATGCGGTTGAGTGTGAAGCATGTCCGTTCACGACCTCATCACCCTCCTGCCCGCCCCCGATGAGCTGCGAGCCCGCTGCCGGGCGGTGGCGCTGCTGGACGCGATCGTCTCCGTGCCCTACAGCCCCAGTTACGCGTTCGCGGTCGACTGGCGCCCGGGTGTCGACCTGGCCGGGATGGACAACGGGTCCGGCGACCAGTTCGACATCGTCTTCGACCCGGCGGGCGTGTTCCTCTACGGATTCGACCACGAAAGCGACGCCTCGCCGTGGCGGGAGGAAGTCCGCGCGCACTGGCCAGGACTGCTCGACGGCCTGCCGGCGTCGCTCGCGCACTACCCCCAGGCACCCGAGTTCGAGTTCGACGGGTTCTTCGACGCGACGTGTGCGCCTGGTACGAGACCGGTTCCGGCGGCTGGCAGTGCGGACCGGTCGACTTCACCGACGGTGACACGGACGGTGCCGACTGGCTGTTCGAGGTCCTCACCGGTGCCGAAGCCGCGCGGGCCTTCATCGACTACGCGGAGGAGTACCACGAGCGGTCCGTCGACAGGGAGGCGGTGGAGTCGGTCCTGAAGGGCGCCCCGCTCGACCGCCGTACGGTCTCCGCGCTGGCGGACGCTGCGGACTTCGACGCCGTCGCGGCGCGGGCACGTGCGTTGGGTTGGAGGGTGGTGGACGGCTGACGCTGCGGCGGGGTGGGGGGTTTGTCGACCGGCCGCAGTAGGTTCTGCTGCGGCCGGTGAACTCCTCGTTGTCTCATGGGCCTGCGCGGACTTGAGGCCGGCATGGACGATTCCGGAGGTGGAGCATGCCCAGGCGTGACTACGAGGACGACCCGAACGCCCCGAAGGTGAACAGCCTGGTTCCGGCCGCCTCCGTCGTGGTGACCGACGACGCTGGCCGCATCCTGCTCCAGCGCCGGACGGACAACGGCATGTGGGCCCTTCCCGGCGGCACGATGGACATCGGCGAGTCCATCGCCGGGTGCGGCATCCGCGAGACCCGCGAGGAGACCGGCCTCGACATCGAGATCACCGGGATCGTCGGCACCTACACCAACCCCGGGCACGTCCTCGCGTACGACGACGGCGAGGTCCGGCAGGAGTTCTCCGTCTGCCTCCTCGGACGCCCGATCCGAGGGGAGCTGCGGGTGTCCGACGAGTCGCACGAGGTGGCGTGGTTCGCCCCGGCCGAGACGGACGAACTGCCGATGGTGCCGAGCATCCGCAAGCGGCTGACGGACTGGCGCTCGGGAGCGATCCCGGTGGTGCGGTGACCGGCGTCGTCGGGCCGCGTGAACGGCGGTGTCATCTGGGCACGGAGCGGCCGACGGCCTCGATGCTGCCGCATCGCATGGTGCGGACGGTGTCGGCCGGCGGCTGACCCCTGCGGGGTGCGGGGAGGAGCTCAAGGAGCTGTGGGCGACCAACCAGGCCGCCGGCTGACCCCCACGGGTGCGGGGAAGAGTTCCAAATCGGATTACCCAGGGTGTCCTTGATCGGCTGACCCCCGCGGGCGCGGGGAGGTGGCCACCGTCGACGGGAACCGGGCGTTCTACGGCGGCTGACCCCTGCGGGCGCGGGGAGGAGCGGCCAAGATCCCACCGAATCCACACAACACGCGGCTGACCCCCGCGGGCGCGGGGAGGAGCCGCGAGGCGGCTTCCGGGGAGCCGCTTGTCACCGCTGACCCCCGCGGGCGGGGGGAGGAGGACAAGAAGATCCCCGGTGCCTGGCTGGCTGACGGCTGACCCCCGCGGGCGCGGGGAGGAGGTGGTGGGTTCCGGGGAGTCCGGGACCGGGATACCGAGGCGGGCGAGCGGCTGACCCCCGCGGGCGCGGGGAGGAGGGACGCACCAGAGACTCCCTGAACCGAAACGTCGGCTGACCCCCGCGGGCGCGGGGAGGAGTCGGTGGGTTCGCGGCCGGCCAACGGGCGCTCCGGCTGACCCCCGCGGGCGCGGGGAGGAGGGTCCGAGCTGGCTGATGCTCCCCGCGACGTTCGGCTGACCCCCGCGGGCGCGGGGAGGAGGTCTATCTGGATCCACTCGTCGTTGTCCGCCTCGGCTGACCCCCGCGGGCGCGGGGAGGATACTTTGTGACCTGGGGCGATGCGGCGGCTTTGCTGTTTCTTTGCATCGTCAAGTGCGTCTCTGCCCGAACGCCTCTCCACTGTAGTTGAACTGTCGAGATGTCAAAGAGCCAGCGAATCATCTCAGTGCTTGCCCGCCACGGGCGTCCGCCGCCACCGCTGTGCGGCCCGCAGGCAAGTGTGAAGGTGGGCCCACACCCACCCCTGCCGGGGGTGCAGCCGGATTCTTCCGCCGCCCCGCCACTCCTAGGGTTGATCATGTGCCCCGAGCCCCGGGCGGCACATGATCGACGCGGGGAGGACGAGGTGCGAGGAACGGCACGCACGACGCAGGAGGCTTCGGCCCCTGGGCTGTTGGGGCTGCGCAAGCGGTTCAAGCCGCGGCTCCCGCAGTCAGGGTCGAGCCAGGCGGCTGCGATCATGAACGGTCCGCGCCGTACCCGATCGGAGGCCCCGTGAGCAGCCCGCAGGCGACCCCGGTCGCCGGAGAACCACGTGGCGCCGCACAGGAGTTGCGCGCCGCCGTACGGGCCCTCGGGCGGCTCGCCGTCCTGACGCTGCTGATACCCGTTGGTGTGGTGCTCGCGACGGCCTTCCTGCTGTCCTTCCTGCTCTGGGGCTGCCTCGGGATGTTCCCGCTGTTCCCGGCGGTCATCCGGCGGGTCCGCTCCGTCGCCGGCGCCGGCCGGTGGGCGGCCGGCCACTGGTCGCAGGTGCCGGTGCCACCGCCGTACCGACCGCGTCCGGCCCTGGAACGCACCCTGCACGGCTGGTACTGGACCGGCCACGACTACCACAGGAACCGCTGGTTCGCGGGTATGTCCCTTGACGTCCGCTGGCTCTGGAACGACCCGGCGACCTGGCGTGACGCTCTCTGGCTGATCACCGACCCGCTGGTCGGCGGCGGCATCGCGGCCGGGCCCGTGCTGCTGGCCGGCGCCGGCCTGTACGGGGTCGTCCAGGCGCCCCTGCCGTACGACCTGCCGTTCGGCGGCCTGTCCGCCCTGCTCCTCGGTCTGCTCGGCCCCGTACCGATCGCCGGGGGCCTCGGCCTCGCCCGGCCCGCGCTGCGCCTGCACGGCCGCTGGACCCGCAGCCTGCTCGGCCCCACCGAGCGCTCCCGGCTCGCCAGGAGGGTCGAGCAGCTCACCGAGATCCGGCTGGACGCCACCGAGGCCCAGGCCGCCGAACTGCGCAGGATCGAAAGGGACTTGCACGACGGCGCGCAGGCCAGGCTGGTCGCGGTGAGCCTGCGCTTGGGCGCGGTCGCGGCACTGATCGACCGCGATCCGGAACAGGCCAAGCGGGTGGTGACGGACACCCAGGAGAACGTCACCCAGGCGCTCCAGGAACTCCGCGACCTGGTGCGCGGCATCCACCCGCCGGTGCTCGCCGAACGCGGTCTCGCGGAGGGCGTGCGGGCGCTGGCGCTGGACGTCCCGCTGAAGGTCGAGGTGCGGACCGAACTGCCAGGACGGGCCGAGGCGCCGGTGGAGTCGGCGGTCTACTTCGCCGTCAGCGAGGCGCTCACCAACGCCGTCAAGCACGGCGACGCCCGGCACGCCACGGTGCACCTCTCCCACACTGCGGGACTGCTGCGCGCCGAGGTCACCGACGACGGCCGCGGCGGCGCCGACCCCGGCCTGGGCAGCGGCCTGCGGGGCATCCAGCGCAGACTGGCGGTGTTCGACGGTACGCTCACGCTGACCAGCCCCCCGGGGGGTCCGACCAGGCTGATCATGGAGCTACCGTGCGTGTTGTCCTCGCCGAGGACCTCGTCCTGCTGAGGGACGGCCTCTCCCTGCTGCTGAGCGCCCACGGGCACGAGATCGTCGCCGCGGTGGAGAGCGGCCCCGAACTGGCCGCCGCACTCGCCGAACACCGTCCCGACATCGCGGTGGTCGACGTGCGTCTGCCACCCACCTACTCCGACGAGGGCCTCCAGGCCGCGCTCGCCGCCCGCCGCGAACGGCCGGGCCTGCCCGTCCTCGTCCTCTCCCAGCACGTCGAACAGCTCTACGCCCGGGAGCTGATCGCCGACGGCGCCGGCGGCGTCGGCTACCTCCTCAAGGACCGGGTCTCCAAGGCCGACCAGTTCGTAGACGCCGTCCACACCGTCGCGGCCGGCGGCACGGTGATGGACCCCCAGGTCATCTCCCGCCTGCTCGCCCGCAACGCCTACGACCAGCCGCTCGCCCTGCTCACCCCGAGGGAACGCGACGTCCTCGCGATGATGGCCGAGGGCCGCTCCAACGCGGCGATCGCCCAGCGCCTGCACTTCAGCGAGGGCGCGGTCAGCAAGCACACGTCCAGCATCTTCGCCAAGCTCAACCTGGGCGCCTCCGACGACGACAACCGCCGGGTGCTCGCCGTCCTCGCGTACCTCGACGGGACGCGCACTGGCTGAGGCCGTACGGCGGGCGGGCGTGGAGCGGGTGACACGCGCCCTCGCGGTGACAACCCCATGGGAAGGCCGCGAGTCGGACGCGCCGAACCCCCGGGGATGCGGGGAGGACCGTCCCATCTGCGCGGCCGACAGCGGTTACGTCGGCTGACCCCCGCGGGTGCGGGGAGGAGGGCAGCGCCAGCCACAGGGTCCGGCGGTGCATCGGCTGACCCCCGCGGGTGCGGGGAGGAGGCCGACATGACCCCCATGGAGGAGGCGAAGAGCGGCTGACCCCCGCGGGTGCGGGGAGGACTGGGCGGGGACCTTGCCGCGGGGGTCCAAGACCGGCTGACCCCCGCGGGTGCGGGGAGGACACTTCGTGACCTGGGGCGATGAAGCGAGTCTGCGATTTCTTTGCACGCCCGGACGCCTCCCGTGCGAGCATCACCGCCGCCGTGGCCTGACGAGATGTCAAGGAGCGCGTGAATCATCCCACGCGGCACTGAGAGAGCAGTAGCCGGAGCGTGAGCAGCAACTGGCGCAGGGGCGCCGGGCTTGGGCGCCGCACCGATGAACCGAGCGCAGGGCTACCCGTCTCCGCGCCCGCGCGAGTTCAGTCGCGCCGCGCGCTCCCGTCGCCGCCCCCCGGCGCACGAATACTGTCACAAATGTGGCCGTTGTGCCGCGATGGTGATCATTTTGGAGTACATGGCGAATGTACTGAATATTCCCCTGAGTAGTCATCAGGTGTAAGATGGAGAAACCGCGGCTCCGTGCCGAGAACGATATCAACGGGGGCAGTCATGGCTCGTCGATGGGAAGCCGATCCTTCCGCTTCGCTGCAGAAGCGCCTCGGGAAATCCGCCAAAGAACTGGGATCGTCCGACGAGAAGGACGAATGCCCGGACATCTGGCAGCTCTCGAACGGCGATGTCGCGGTGATCGGCCGTGACCTCACGGAGAACTACCGTGGCCGGCTCCCCGAGGGCGTCGTCCTGGGTGCGGACGAGCGGCTCGTCGTCATTCCCGGCCTCATGCTGAGCACGGCGAAAGCGGACATCCCGGATGCCTGATCGGCACGCTCCCGAGCTGCGGCCCGAGTGGGGCGAGTCGCTCGCCCGGGACGACTACAAGCGCGACTTCCGTGAGCGGGACGCGCTGGTCCGCGGCCGGGACTCGTGGAAGCTGGAGCGCCGACAGCACTTCGAGGAGCAGGGCAGCCAGAGCTGGGATGCCGCCCGCCGGGGTGACTGGGCCGAGGCGTTGCGGCTTCTGGAGGGCCGGCGCCAGGCGCTGCTCGCGATCGGGCGGGAGGACGCGGCGCGGCAGTCGTTCTTCCACCGGGTGCGGGTGGTCGAGCGGCCGTGGACGGACTACCTGTGGTGGCAACTGCACTCGCTGCGGCTCCGGGCCGAATGCGGCGAGCGGATCCGCATTGTCCGTGCCGCGACACTGGCCGCTTCCGAGGAATTCGGGCCGCTGCCGGAAATCGTCGTTCTCGGCGGCCGCACGCTCTACCAGGTGCGCTATTCGGACACGGGAATTCCGGCCGGCGCGGTCAGGTACACCGATCTCGGTCTCGTCCGCCGCTGGGAGGACTACCTCGCGGATCTCCACCGCGCGGGCGAGGACGTCCGGTCCTACTTCGATCGCGAAGTGGCGCCTCTTCCCCCACCCGTGCGGAATGGGAGCACAGTGGCGGCCGAGCGCGATGGGAATGCCGTCGGCGCCGGAAGTACCCGGTCCGCAGTGTCCGGTTCCTCCGCCCACGACGTCGTCCAGGCCAGGGACGTCAGCGGAGGCATCCACTTCCACCGTGCGACCGGGCGTTCGGACTCCGCCCCGACGCCCCGCCAACTGCCCGCCGACGTCCGTGGTTTCGTCAACCGCGTCGACGAACTCCACCAACTGGACGACGCCCTGGCCGGCGAGGAGCAGCACCCGTCCGACCCGGCCGTCGTCGTGATCGCCGGAACCGCCGGCGCGGGCAAGACCTCGCTCGCCCTGCACTGGGCCCACCAGGCCCGCCACCGGTTCCCCGACGGCCAGTTGTACGTCAACCTCCGCGGCTACGACCCCGGCCGGCCGGTCACCGCCCACGAGGCGCTCCACCGCTTCCTGACGTCCCTCGGCGTCAACGCCGGCTCCGTCCCGCACGACCCCGACGCGGCCGCCGCCCTCTACCGCTCCCTCCTCGCCGAACGCCGCGTCCTGGTCGTCCTCGACAACGCCGCCAGCGCGAACCAGGTACGCCCCCTCCTTCCCGGCAGCACCGGCAGCCTTGTTCTGGTCACCAGCCGCAGCCGCCTGTCCGGCCTCGCCGTCCGCGACGGCGCCCGCCGGCTCACCCTGCGGACCCTGCCCGAACCCGAGGCCGTCGCCCTGCTGCGCGCCGTCACCGCCGGGCACCGGCCGCAGGACGACCCCGCGAAGCTCACCGAACTCGCCCGCCTCTGCGCCCAACTGCCGCTGGCCCTGCGGATCGCGGCCGAACGCGCCGCCAGCCTGCCCCACATGGGCCTGGACGACCTGATCGGCGACCTGCGCGACGAATCAGCGCTCTGGGACGCCCTCAGCGTCGGGGAGGACGAGGACGCCGACGCCGTCCGTACGGTCTTCGCCTGGTCCTACCGGGCGCTGCCGGAACAGGTCGCACGCCTCTTCCGTCTCCTCGGCCTCCACCCGGGCCCCGACTTCGGACTGCACGCCGCGGCCGCCCTCGCCGGCCTCACGCCCAGTCGCACCCGCCAGCTCCTGGACTCCCTGGTCGGCGCCCACCTCGTCGAACAGAGCGCACCCGACCGCTACCAGTTCCACGACCTCCTGCGCGCCTACGCCACCGACCAGGCCCAGCAGGAGGAAACCCCTGCCCAGCGCCAGGCCGCACTGCGCCGGGTGTTCGACTGGTACCTGCACACCGCCGACGCCGCCCAGCAGTGGCTGCGGCCCGCCGAAGGCCGGTTGGCACTCGACCCCGCGCCCGACGGAGTCCAGCCGACGGCCTTCGCCGACTACAACGCCGCCGTGGACTGGGCCGAGCGCGAGCGCGCCAACCTCCTGCAAGCCGTCCACACCGCCCGCGCCGCAGGCGAGGACCGGCGGACCTGGCAACTGGCCGCCGTCCTGTGGAACGCCCAGGCCCCCTCGGCCCCCGGCGCGGACTGGCTTCCCGCAGGCCGGCTCGGCCTGGGCGCCGCCGAGCGCCTCGGCGACACCGCCGCCCAGGCTTTGCTGCTCACGGACCTCGGCATGGGGTACACCAGGATCAACTCCCTAGACGACAGCCTGGAGCACCACCGCAGAGCCCTGGCACTCTGGCGCGAACTCGGCGACGGGCCCAACGAGGCGCACTCGCTCAACCTGCTCGGGCTGGTCCACCTGCACGGCAGGCAACTGGACGACGCCGCACGGCACTTCGAGCAGGCGCTAGCGGCCTTCCGGCAGGCGAACGAGGCGCACTGGGAGGCCACCACACTCTCCAACCTCGCCAGCACCCACTACCGCGCCGGACGCCTCCCCGAGGCGGCAGCCGCCGTCGGCCAGGCACTCACCGCCCACCGCGCACTGAAGAACCAACGCGGCGAGGGCAACGCCCTGCGCCTGCTGAGCGATATCCAGCGCGACGACGGCGACCCGGCCGGCGCACTCGCCTCGGCACACGCGGCCCTCGACATCGCCCTGAACCTCCGCGACCACCGGCTGGAAGGCTTCTGGCTCATCACCCTCGGCGACGCCCAACGCGCCGACGGCCAACCCACCGAAGCCCTCGACTCCTACCAGCGCGCCGCCGTCCTCCACCGCCGCCTCGGCGACCGCAGCCGCGAAGCCCTCGCCTGGCACGGCGCCGGCGAGACCTACCGCCACCTCGACCGCCCCGCCGAGGCCGCCGCCTTCCTGCGCCGGGCCGCCACCGCCCACCGCGACCTCGGCGACCCCTGGCACGAGGCCCTGGCCCTCGCCGCCCTCGCGGCAACGGTGTCCGGCGACGACCCCCAGGCGGCCCGGCAGCACCGGGCGGAGGCCCTCGCCCTGCTCGCCGGGTACGGCGACCCGCGGGCGACCGCGGAGCGGGAGCGCCTCGCGCGGGGGAAGGCTGACGGGGCGGGTGGTGTGAGAGCTTGCGGCTGACACCCGCGAGTGTGGGGAGGAACCACTCGGTACGGCGGAGCCCTCGTAGTGGACCGGCTGACCCCCGCGGATGCGGGGAGGAGAGTTCAAACAGCGCGTCGCCCAGGTCTTCGGCCGGCTGACCCTCGCGGGTGCGGGGAGGAGGGCGGACGGCTCGTGCGGCAGTGGCTGCCCGAAGACTGACCCCCGCGGGTGCGGGGAGGAAGTCAAGGCGGCTTCGTACAAGTTCGCCGAAACCGGCTGACCCCCGCGGGTGCGGGGAGGACGTAACCGCATGCGCATTCGACATGCGGTGGTGGGCTGACCCCCGCGGGTGCGGGGGGGGACCTGCTCCTCCACGACGCCCGCCAGCGACCGGACGGCTGACCCCCGCGGGTGCGGGGAGGACACGTTCGAGGACCCCGCCCAGCTCGCCGCCGCCGGCTGACCCCCGCGGGTGCGGGGAGGACGGACCTCCGCCGAGCAGCCCCCCGAGAGACACCGGCTGACCCCCGCGGGTGCGGGGAGGACACTTCGTGACCTGCGGCGAAGCGGGGGCTTTGCCACTTCTTGGCCATGCGAGCGACGCACAGGCCGGCTTGGCCCTTGTGCCGTTGGATCGTTGAGATGTCAAGGAACTCCCGAATGATGCCATGACTGGGCCTGCCGTAGGCCAAACATTCCAACCTATGGGGAAGTTGATTCCGGTGTTGAGTGTCGGAATCGTTACGCGGCCGGTTCCCGCGCGGCGTTCGGCGTCGCGACCTCGGGTGATGTGCCCGGGAGGCCTGCCGCATCGGCGCTCCTCCCGTCGTCGGCTTCGCAGCCGCCGCGACGGATTGTCAGTGGTAGCTGATAGTTATTCAGCCATGACTGACAGCAAGCCCGTTGGCCAGTCCGGATCCGCCGATCCGGACACTCGCCTGTGGGGCAAGAGTGAAGGCCTGCCCGGCCCGTACCCCGTGATCTGTCACCTGCTGGACACGGCGGCGGTCGCGGGTGCCCTGTGGGACGCCGTCCTGAGCGAGCGCGTGCGGGCGCGGATCGCGGAGGCCGTCGGGGCTGCCGAGGATGAGGCCCGGGTGATGGTGATGCTGTGGGCGGGGCTGCACGACGTCGGGAAGATCTCGGTGCACTTCCAGCAGCAGGTGGCGCAGGAGTTCGCGAAGCTGCTGGAGGATCCGAAGCTCGCTGGAGACGGCTCGGCGGCGAAGCGCAGCGGCTTCCTGCGGCATGAGACGGCGACGCACTGGGGCCTGGTCGAGTTCTTCAAGCAGTGCGGCTATCCGTTGCGCAGGCCGGTCAGGCAGTCGCCGGCCCACCAGATCGCCCAGCTCCTCGGCGGACACCACGGCTGCTTCGCCGCGTCGTTGCTGCCCAAGGAGATCCTCAACCCGAGCGGCTACCAGCCCGGACTCGGCGCCGCGGAGGGGTGGCGCGAGCAGCGGCTCGCCCATGCGCACGCGGTGCGCCGGACGGTCGGGGACAAGCGGGCGCTGGGGTCCGTGCTGCCTGGGGAGTCGGCCGTGGTGGTCGCTGGGCTGGTCGTGGTGGCCGACTGGTTGGCCAGCCAGGTCGACCTCATCGAGCCGCGGATGCCGGGGGAGGGCTGGAAGGCGGGGGACGCGGATCTCGCCGAGCATTTCCGGGTGGCCGCCGAGGCCGCGCCGGGGTGGGTGGGTGCGGCCGGGCTCGGTCGGGCGGAGTTCCCGGACCGGCCGTTCGCCGGGCAGTTCCCGTTCCCCCCGAACAAGCTCCAGGCCGATGTCGCGGAGCGCCTGCCCATCGAGGTGAGGGGGCCCGGGCTGCTGCTGGTCACCGCGCCGACCGGGGACGGAAAGACCGAGACGGCCCTGCACGCGGCGTCCGTGATGGCGCGGGCCTCCGGCGCGTCCGGGATCTACTTCGCGCTGCCGACGATGGCCACGGCGGACGCGATGTTCACCCGGGTCCGCAGGTTCGCGGAGGACAACATCAAGGGCGACCGCGCGCTCACCCTGCTGCACAGCATGGCCTGGCTGAGCCCGGACTACGCACCCGGCGACGGGGCGACGGACGGGGCGGCCGTACTCGCGGACACCGAAGCCGGTCAGTGGCTGCGCACCGGACGGCGGGGCCTGCTCGCACCGCTCGCCAACGGCACCATCGACCAGGCGCTCACCGGCGTGCTGCCGGTCCGCTACGGCTTCCTGCGTCTGTTCGGCCTCTCGAACAAGGTGCTGGTGGTGGACGAGGCGCACGCCTACGGCCCGTGGATGCACAGTCTGTTGGTGCGGCTGCTGGAGTGGCTGGGCGCGTTCGGCGCCCCGGTGGTGCTGCTGTCGGCGACGCTGACCGGCCGGGCTGCGACATCGCTCGTCGACGCGTACCGGCGTGGTGCGGGCTTCCACGAGCCCACCACCGTGGAGCCCCGATACCCCGGGTGGCTCTTCGTGAACGCGGACGGCGGAACGGTGTCCGAGCCGCGGGAGGTCGGCAGCAGCCGGGCCCGCACGCTGCGCGTGGAGTCCCGTCAGGTGCACTGGGACGTGCGGGACGCGGACGTCGCAGCGAAGCCAGGACAGCAGGGCCGCCGTGCGGCGCTGCGCGACATCCTCGCCCCGGTCGCCGCCGAGGGCGGCTGTGTCCTCGTCTGTTGCACCACGGTGGACGAGGCTCAGCGCACCTACCACTACCTGCGCTCCGTCCTGCCCGAACTCGCCGCACGTGAGGGAGGATTGCGGCTGCTCCACTCCCGCTTCCCCGCCCATGAGCGGCAACGCATCACCGCCGACTGCGAAGCCGCCTACGGGAAGCCCGTGAGCGACACTGCGGCGGCAACCCCGCGTGAGGGCTCGATCCTGGTGGCCACCCAGATCGTCGAACAGTCCCTCGACCTGGACTTCGACCTGATCGTCTCGGACCTCGCCCCGCTCGCGCAGCTGCTCCAGCGGGCCGGCCGCGGCAAGCGCCACGAGCGCCCCAACCGGCCGGTGTGGACCGGCCTGGCCACCGAGCCGCGCATGATCGTGCTGGAACCGCTCGACGACAAGGGCGAGGTGGCCGCGCCCCGCTCCTGGGGCACCGTCTACGACGCCTCCCTGCTGCGCCGGACGAGTCTGCTGCTCCGACAGCACGTCGGCGGCGCGGTCGAGGTGCCGGCCGACGTCCAGCGGCTGGTGGACGAGGTGTATGCCGAGGACTTCGGCGCGGGCCTGGGCAAGGCCGCCGCGCAGGAGCTCCAGCGGATGGACGCGGAGCGCATCGCCTCGGCGGCGGCCGAGGCGCAGCTCGCCGACTTGACCGGCATCAAGTCGCCCTACGACGTGCGGGACGACCTGTCCCCACTCAGTGACCGGGGGCTCGGCATCAGCGAGGACATGCTGACCACTCGTCTGGGAGCAGACAGCGGACGGGCGGTGTGCGTCTTCGAGCGGGAGGGCGGGCGACCGAGTCTCGCCCCCGACCGCCACGTTCCGCTGCCGTCGTCCAGGGCCGCGCCGAAGAGGGAAGATCTCGCACTGATCATGCGGCACACCGTTCCGCTGCCGGGTCGCTGGCTCGCCGGGCGCACCGAGGAGAACGCTGTGCCGAAGGCCTGGAGCGACCGGCCCCTGCTGGCGGACCTCGCGCTGCTGCGCCTCTGTCGGGACGGCGAACGCTGGACGGGCCGTCTGGGAGAGCGGCGGATCGAGTACTCGAACGTGGGAATTTCCGAGAACTGAGGTCCTAAGCCCCGTACTTGACGATACGTTTGCTATGTCGGCCTCCGGGCGGGTGGAAGGCCCGCCCGGAGGCCGCGAGACCCCCGCCTGCGCGGGGAACCGGACCACCGACACGGCCCTTTCCTAAGCGCCGTACGGCTCACCCCCGCTCCTTCGCGGGGACCGCCCAGAGCCTACCCACCCCGTGATCATCCGTACCCGCCTCGCTGGAGGCCGCATGACATCCGCACCACCCGCCTACAACCTCTTCGACGAGGCGTGGATCCCCGTCCGCTGGGTCCCTCATGGGGAGACGAACGACGAGGCGGAATCCACCGCCAGGCCGTCCGCGGTCGGCCTGCGCGAACTCCTGCTGCGGGCACACGAGATCGAGCAGATCGAGATCGCGAACCCGCCGGCGCTCTCCGCGCTCTACCGCGTCCTGTACACGATTACCGCCCGTGTGACGGGGCTCGATGAGGCCGGTCCCGGGGACTGGTCGGGCCGCCGCCTCGATCTGGTGGCAGTGGGCAGCTTCGGCGAGGAGCAGGTCGCCACGTACGTCGCGCCGGTCCACGGCCGCTTCGGCCTGTTCGACCCCGTGCGACCCTTCCTCCAGGATCCGAGGCTGTCCGAGCAGTGCGATCCGGCGAACACCGCGGGCGTCGACAAGCTCGTCACCACCCGCCCTTCGGGCAACAACCACTCGTGGTTCGTCCACGTCAACAGCACCGCCCCCGAGCTGCCCACCCCTGCCCAGGCCGTCCTGCACCTGCTGGTGTGGCACTACTACGGGCCCTCCGGGCGCTGTTCCAGCCGCACCGTCGGCGACATCAAGGACGCCGGCAGCAAAGCGGGCCCGCTGCGGAGCACACTCTCCTACCACCCGGAGGGCGAGACCCTCTTCGAGTCGCTCCTGGCCGGGCTCCCCGAGCCCGGCCGCGACATCCGCCGTGAAGCCGACCTGTGCCCGTGGGAGTGGGAGGTGTTGCCGGATCCGGTCGCCGCCCCGCCGTCGCTGAAGGGGCCCTGCTCAGCACTCACCGCCCGCTCCCAGCACGCCCTGCTGCTCGTGCCCGACGCGACCGGCGCCTTCGTCGAGGACGCGTTCATCACCTGGGCCTACCGCGAGAAGATCTCCCGTGAGGGCGACCCCTACCTCATCTGGCAGACCAGCAAGGAAGGCAACAGCTACCCGCGGCCCGCCGATTCGCACCGCGCCCTGTGGCGGGACCTGGACGCGCTGCTGCTCAAGGACCCGGCGGGCAGCGCCCGGCCACGACGTCCCGAGGTGTTCCGCACCGCCCTGGACGTCTCGGACGAGCTGAGGGTGCGCGCGCTCGGATTCGAACAGGACGGCCAGGCCAAGGACACCCAGTTCGTCGACGCAGTGACCCCGCCCGTACTCGGACTCGCGGAGGACAGGGAACCCACGGTCGCCGTCGAGATCGGCCGCCTGCGCGTACTGGGGGAGCGGTACGGCAGCCGACTCGACCGCGCGGCCAAGAAGGCCTGGGCCGCCTTCACCGAAGCCCCCAAGATCCGCGACTGCACCTGGGCCGTGGACGCCGCCGCCCGCTACTGGCCCGCCGCCGAGGCGGAGTTCTGGAAGCGCCTCGGAGCACGCGACTTCGACGGCGCCGCCGTGGGCTTCCGCATCCTCGCCGAGCAGGCCTACGACACCGTCACCCACGGCGCCCTGGGCACCATGCGCGGGTCGAAGGCCTGTACCAAGGCCCGCATCGAGCTGTACGGCGGCCCGGTGAAGGCCCCCGCCAGGACCGGCGGCACCGGAGGCCGCACCACCAGCACGGAGGACACGTGAGCAACACCATCACCATCCCGGGCCCGGCCACACCCGCGGACGACGAGGTGCGCCCGGCGAGGGAATCCGTCCTGATCCCCTCGCTGGGACGGGCCCGGGCCTTCACCACCAGGATCGACCAGCGCAGCCACGACGACCCCGGCGTACGCGCCGCGTTGCGCCGCGGCGTCGGCAAGGACCTCGACGCGGTGCCGTTCATGCACCGCTTCGTGGCCTCCTGGCTCACCGATGAGCAGGCGCGCAGCCGCGACGTCCAGCGCGCCTTCTACACGGTCGCCTCACTGATCGCCGCGCAGCGCCGCGACCAGTACGCCGCCGCGAAGGCCGCGACGTCGAAGAAGGGCCAGGCGTCGAAGGACGAGCCGACGACCCCCGAGGTGACGACCGCCGAGGCGGCGACGGACGCGCCCAGCGCCCCGGCCGACCCCACGGCGGGTGGCACGGAACCCGCCACCATCAGGCGGATCCCGCCGCGCAGCCTCGGCCAGGCCTTCGCCGACGGTGTGCTCAAGGGCGGCCAGGGAGCCGGTCTGCGCGAGATCTCGGCCGAGACCCGCCTCAACCTGCTGACGCGCCAGAGCGTCGACGGGCTGCACCGCCACCTGCCCGGAGCCGTACGCCAACTGCGCGGCGGCGACGTGGAGATCGACTGGGCCCAGCTCCTCGTCGATCTCTGTCAGTGGCGGCGCCGCTCCGGCGCCATCAAGCGGAAGTGGCTCCAGGACTATCACCGGGCCCTGGAGAGGGACGGCGAGCGCCGGGCCCGAGAGCAGGACGACGACCGGGCCGACGGCGACACCACCGCCGGTGCGGACGAAGCCAACGCCGGCGGGGACGACGCCGACCTCGAATCCTGACCACGGCAGACCCGCACGACCCCGTATCAGCGCACACCCATCCCCGATCCCCAAGGAGCAGAGCATGCCCGGCCCCGACCGCACCACCGCCCGCTTCCTCGACATCCACGTCGTCCAGAGCGTCCCGTTCGCCAACCTCAACCGCGACGACAACAACTCCGTCAAGACCGTCCGCTACGGCGACACCGAGCGCACCCGCGTCAGCAGCCAGTCCTGGAAGCGCGCCGTCCGTGAGTACTTCCAGGACAGCTTCGGCGAGCAGGCCCTGCGGACCCGCCGCATCGGCGCCCGCGTCACCCGCCTCCTCCAGGAGGAGCACGGCTGGCCCGCCGAACTCGCCCAGCGCGCCGGCCAGCACGTCGCCGCCGGGAGCAGCATCAAGTTCGAGAGGGACAAGAACTCGCCGGTCGTCACCACCAACGCGATGGTGTACGTGCCCGAGACCGCCGTCGCCGAACTCGCCGCCCTCGCCGAGAGGCACCGCGCCGAGCTCGAAGGCGCGAAGGACATCAAGAAGACCAGCGACAAGAGCGTCCTGCCCAAGGAGACGATCGACGCGATCCTGCGCAGCCGCAACGGCGTCATCAACCTCTTCGGCCGGATGCTCGCCGAGGTCGACGACGCCGGCGTGGACGGGGCCGTCCAGGTCGCCCACGCCCTCACCACCCACGGCACCGACGTGGAACTGGACTACTTCTCCGCCGTCGACGACGTCACCTCCGCCTGGGGCGACACCACCGGCAGCGCCCACATGGGCCACGCCGAGTTCAGCGCCGGCGTCTTCTACCGCTACGCCACCGTCGACCTCGCCGACCTCGCGGGCAACCTCGACGGTGACCGCGACGCCGCCCGCGAACTGACCGCGGGATTCGCCGAGGCCTTCATCCTCTCCCTCCCGCGTGCCAAGAAGACCGCCACCGCCCCCCACACCATTCCCGACCTGGTCCACGTCGCCGTCCGCAGCGACCGTCCGCTCTCCTACGCCGCCGCCTTCGAACAGCCCGTCCCGTCCCACGAGAGCGGCGGCTACTCCCTCGCCTCCAGGGCCGCCCTCGCCCGCTACGCCACCGCCGCCAACAAGCTCCTCGGCAAGCGCGGCACGGTCGCCGCGGCCTGGGCCGGCCTGGAGGACAAGGACCTCGACGGCCTGGGCACCCGCGTCGACTCCTTCCCCCAGCTCGTCGACACCGCCGTCGACGCGGCCTTTGGCGCCGTTCCCGCCGAGGTCGGCGCATGAGCCGCGCCACCACGGACACCCGGGGACTGCTGCTGCGCTTCGCCGCACCGATGCAGTCCTGGGGCGAGACCAGCCAGTTCAATGAACGCGACACGGCTCGCTTCCCCACCCGCTCCGGTGTCATCGGTCTGCTCGCCGCCGCCCTCGGCAGGAAGCGGGACGACGACATCCGCGACCTCACCGCCCTCTCGCTGACCGTGCGCACCGACCGCGCGGGCGTCGTCCTGCGTGACCTGCACACCGTCGGCGGCGGCCTGCCCGCCGCCCGTACGGTCACCACCGCGGAGGGGAAGAAGCGTTCGGGCACCACCGCCACCCTGCTGTCCCACCGCTACTACCTCGCCGACGCGGCCTTCACCGCGGTCGTCACGGCGGACCAGGAGCACCTCGACGCCTGGGCGGAGGCGCTGCGGAACCCGCACTGGCCCCCGTACCTCGGCCGCCGCTCCTGCCCGCCCGAAGGCCCGCTGCTGCTCGGCCTGGTCGACGACCCCCTGCACCACCTCGTCCACCTGCCCCTCGCCCGCCGGGTCCGCCCGGGCACCAGGAGCGTCGATGTCGTCTTCCACGGCGACCGGCCGCTCGACCGCCTCGGCGACCACCCCCAGTCCGGGAACGACGACGGCAGCACCCCGGCCGGCGAGGTCACCGACGACCCGCTCACCTTCCACCCCCGGCGGCGGGCCTACCGCGCCCGCCCCCGCTACCAGCGCACCCTCACCCTGCCCGCCGACCGCTGCCGGGGTCTCGCCGCCGGCTACCTGACCGCCCTCGGCGCCTACCTCGACCAGCACACCACCCGCCCCGAAAGCATCCCCGCATGACCCTGTGGCTGACCCGCATCACCCCGGACCCGCGCAGCCGCGACGCCCGTCGCGACTCCGCCGGCGCCGTCGACCTGCACCACCGCATGATGTCGCTCTTCCCCGACCACGTCGCCGACGACGAGCCGCGCCGCCGCCTCGGCGTCCTCTTCCGCACCGAAGCCACCGCCGCCGGCGACCGGATCCTCCTGCAGAGCGGGCAGCAGCCGGAACTCGACCGCCTCCCCGTAGGCTACGGACAGGCCGTGAGCAAGCCGCTCACCCCGCTCCTCGACGCCCTCCGGCCCGGCCTGCACGTCCGCTACCGCATCGCCGCCAACCCCATCCGCAGGCCCAGCCGGGCCACCCGCGAGCTCTACCGGCTCAAGGCCGTCGTCCCGCTCCAGGGCACGGCGGCCGACGACTGGTGGGCCCGCCAGGCCGAAGCCTCGGGCCTGAACCTCGGCACGCTCCACTCCAGCCCCCTGGAAGCCGCCAAGGGAAACCGGCGCAGCGACCAACGGCCCGTCAGGCACGACCGCGTCCTGTTCGAGGGGACCGCCGTCATCACCGACGCCGACCGCCTGCGCGCCCGGCTCACCGACGGGATCGGCAAGGGCAAGGCCTACGGCTGCGGCCTCCTCAGCATCGCCCCGCACCAGGGGCCGGAGTGACCGGCCGCCGCCCCGACCCCGGGGCCGCCCGGCGCAAACTGGCCGCACCCACCGTCGCCATGCTGCCCCGGGTCGCGGACTCCCTGTCCTTCCTCTACCTCGACATCGTCCGCATCGTCCAGGACGACACCGGCGTCTGCGCCGAAGTCACCAGCCCCCACCGCGGCACCGAAACCGTCTACCTCCCCACCGCCGCCCTCAGCTGCGTCCTCCTCGGTCCCGGCACCTCCATCACCGCCAGGGCCCTGTCCACCCTCGCCCGGCACGGCACCACCGTCGTCATCGCCGGAGCCGGCGGCGTCCGCTGCTACGCCGCCACCCTCCCCGAATCCCTCAGCACCACCTGGCTCGAACGCCAGGCCCGGGCCTGGGCGGACGACACCGTCCGGCTGGCCGTCGCCACCGCCATGTACGAGCAGCGCTTCGGCCGTGGCACCGTGCCGGCGGGCAGCGGCCTCGCGCAACTGCGCGGCCTGGAAGGGCAACGGGTCAAGGCCCACTACCGCCTGCTCGCCCAGCAGCACCGCATCGGCCGGTTCCGCCGCAACTACGACCCGAACTCCTGGGAGCAGCAGGACCCGGTCAACCTCGCGCTGTCGTCCGCCAACACCTGCCTCTACGGCATCGTCCACGCGGCCGTCCTCGCCCTCGGCTGCTCGCCGGCCCTCGGCTTCGTCCACAGCGGCAACCAGCAGGCGTTCGTCTACGACGTCGCCGACCTCTACAAGGCCGAACTCACCATCCCGCTCGCCTTCTCCCTGCACGCCTCCCCACAGCCGGAGGCCGAGGCCAGACGCGGCTTCCGCGACGGACTGCGACTGTTCCGCCTGCTGCCGCGCATCGTCACCGACATCCAGCGCCTGCTCGCCCCGGACCAGGACATCACCCTCCCGGACCCGGAGGAACAGCTCGTCGACCTGTGGGACCCGGTCTCCGGCCCCATCCCGGGCGGGGTCAACTACGCGGGGGAGGAGCTGCTCTGATGGTCCGCTGCCTGTCCGCTCCTTCCCATGTCCCTTCCCTTGCCCCTGCCCGTACTCGGCCCGTCAGGGAGCGCCGATGGCAGCCATGACCGTGCTGTCCGCGACCGCGGTCCCCGACCACGTGCGCGGAGCGCTGACCCGCTGGCTCATCGAAGTCACCCCGCAGCTGTACGTCGGCACCATCTCCGCCAAAGTCCGCGAAGAACTCTGGCAGGCCGTCAGCGGCTGCGTCGGCACAGGGGTGGCGGTTCTGGTCCACACGGCGGCCAACGAACAGGGCTTCGAACTGCGTACGGCGGGTGAACAGCGACGGAAGCCGGTCGACTTCGACGGGCTGACGCTCGTCGCGATGACCGGGGCGCAGCCCGCGGCCGACGACCAGGAGGCGGCGGGGCCGTAGGCGCGCGGGGACCAGCCGTCCCCACGTGGACGTGCGTGAGACCCGGTTGCGGCGTTCCCGCAGGGGACATCAAGCTGAGCGCGGCGGATGACGTCGCGCTCAGCCGGCTCCGTTGACACAGGGAACTGCGCCGCCTGACACGGCGGCAGGCCGAACCCGGCTGACCCCCGCGGGTGCGGGGAGTTCCTCTTCGCCCTCTATTTCCTACGGCGTATCCGCGGCTGACCCCTGCTCGTGGCAGGGAGGATGTCGTGTCGACGACGCTCAGGCGCCAGACCGGTGGTGCCGCCGCTGTTGAGGGTCGGCTGACTTCGGGGGCGGAAGGGAGAAGCATCGTCCCGGGTTGGCAGGACGGGGCGGCTGACCCCCGCCGGTGCGGGGAGGGCCGCCGGGAGCGCCGCGTGCGCACCATCGGAAGCGGCTGACCCCCGCGGGTGCGGGGAGGACACGATCTCCGGCATCGGCCGGGAGCCCTCGAACGGCTGACCCCCGCGGGTGCGGAGAGGACCTCTGTGGGAACCGCTGGGGGAGGCGCGCTCTCGGCTGACCCCCGCGGGTGCAGGGAGGACGCGACGACCGCCAGACCCTCCCTGCGACAGGACGGCTGACCCCCGCGGGTGCAGGGAGGACGAGCAGACTCCGTGCCGGAGCAGCCGCCCGAGCGGCTGACCCCCGCGGGTGCAGGGAGGACGTGTCCGACCGCGGCGCCGGCCTCGACGTGATCGGCTGACCCCCGCGGGTGCAGGGAGGACCTGACCATGTCACGGCAATACCCGGCATAGTTCGGCTGACCCCCGCGGGTGCAGGGAGGACGCACGCTCTCGGAAGGGGAGCCCTGCCATGGACGGCTGACCCCCGCGGGTGCAGGGAGGACCTCCCCCGCGAAGGCTGGGACGAGATCCGCCACGGCTGACCCCCGCGGGTGCAGGGAGGACACTACGACCCGCAGGGTCACCTCACCTCCCAGCGGCTGACCCCCGCGGGTGCAGGGAGGACCGGAAGAATGGGAGTAAGGGACTCCTGGAGGTCGGCTGACCCCCGCGGGTGCAGGGAGGACCCACTCGTAGTGCTGCTCGTACCGCTGGTGCTCGGCTGACCCCCGCGGGTGCAGGGAGGACCCTTGAAGAGGAAGGGGTGGGGGCGCCGTCGTCGGCTGACCCCCGCGGGTGCAGGGAGGACGTCCGCGAGCTGGTCCGCACCCACGGCCGGCCCGGCTGACCCCCGCGGGTGCAGGGAGGACGTAGCCGGCCAGGCCGCCGACGCCGTACCACGCGGCTGACCCCCGCGGGTGCAGGGAGGACACTTCGTGACCTGTGGCGCAGCAGGGGCTTTGCCAATTCTTGACCATTGCTCGATGGTTGAATCGGAGCGGGCTCAGGGTTGCCTGCTGGGTGAGCTGTTGAGATGCCAAGGATCGTTGGCACATCGTGTCACGGTTGGTTTGGCGATGACCACTGCTTCGCTGCGTGGGGCAGTCAGAGGACTGTCGAGGCGTCAAATTTTGCCGGTGGTGTCACACGGCCGCTGCGGTAGCCACCTCGCGGCGGGCGGGCGGGCGGGCGGGAGTGGTGTCGGGGTCAAGGTGCGGTGGCTGAAGTGGCCGATGAGTCGAGGTGGTTGGGGCGGCTGTAGAGGGTGTGGGCGCCGAGGTGGTTCGAGGTGCGGACTTTGGCACCCGGACCCGGTCGGCCTGCGATTCCGTACTGCGTGGTCGGGCCTGATCGCCACCAGCAGCAGTCAGTAGGTCCCCGTCCCGGTCGGGTTGGAGCCGCTGACGACGAGGTCAAGCCGGAGGTCCTCGTCGGGCAGCGCCGGGCCCGCGGCGCCGGAAGGCGGATGGCCTCGATCTGCGCCGGCGTTTTCGTCCGGGCCCGGGGTGGGGCTGCTCGACGGGTGTGGCGCCGCCCCGCCTGCTGGACTGCCGCCGTGGAGATTTCCGCTCGGTTCCCTGTTACCTGGTCGCGGCCGGATGTGTTGTCCGTGGAGGGTGGCGGGGTGCTGACCGCCGCCGGACGGTGGCCGGGCGCAGTTCATTACGAACCGCACCGCCGTGCAGGTCTGGCCGCCCACGCGGCGACCGCCGCCCGTACTCTGGCGTGCGGGTTCCCCGGGGAGGCCGGGTTCAGTCCGCTTCGGTGGCTGGTGCACTCACGGGGTGATCCGGGCGCAGGAACTGTTGGAGGCCGCGGAGTTGCCGGTGGAGCGGGGCGCCCAGTTGAGCGGTCCCACCGCCATGGACTCCCCGCGTCGGTACCTGGCGGAGCGGACTTGGCCCGCTCCCAGCGCGTACCGCATCGCGACAGCCCGGCGCCCGGGGGTGGAGGGCCCGATCCGGTGCGGCCGGGGTGAGTGGCGTGGCCTGGCCGCTCGCGAACTGCGCGGGCGGTAGCGTCACCCTTGGTCACCAGAGTGTCACGGTGCGCCCTCTTCGGAGGGGGCGCCCGGCCGGGCCCTGGAGTCGACCAGCCGTCCCGATCGTCGAACCGACAGGAGCGTCTTTCCGTGGCCGTACCCACCGCCTTCGACCAGCACGCCACCGGCTACAGCCTCCCGCACGCCTACTGGCTGGCCAAGGCCTCCGACCTGGCCTACAAGGACGAGGCCACCATCGAGGAGCAGGCCCAGGCCTGGGGGTTCGACGCGGTGCGCCACCACCGGACGAGCTTCACGCCGCCGTTCCCGCTCCAGGACACCCAGGCCTACACCATGGGCGGCGATAACATGATCATCACCGCGTTCCGCGGCACCGAGCCCGCGCAGATCCGCGACTGGCTCACCGACGGAACCACCCCGCCCTGGCCCGGACCCGCCCGGACGGGCTACGTCCACTACGGCTTCGCCGAGGCCCTGGACTCCATCTTCCCCGACGTCGCCAAGGCCGTCTCCGACCTGCGGACCGACGACCAGACCGTGTGGTTCACCGGGCACAGCCTCGGTGGCGCCCTCGCCATGCTCGTCGCCGCCCGGCTCGACCTGGAGGACCCCCGGCTGGCGGCCGACGGCGTCTACACCTTCGGCCAGCCGCGGACCTGCGACCGGCTGCTCGCCGCCGCGTACAACAAGGGCCTCCAGGGGCGCACCTTCCGGTTCGTCCACGGCAACGACATCGTCCCCGAGCTGCCTCCGGAGCCCGTCTTCACGCATGTCGAGACGCTGCGCCACATCGACTCCGCGGGCCGCGTCAAGGAGAAGGCCGGGCTGGTCTCCGCGCTGACCGACCGGGCCAAGGGGCTGGGCACCGCGGCCTTCTCCCCGGACGGCGAGGGCATCCGCGACCACCTGATGCGGAGCTACCTCGCCGCGCTGGAGAAGGCCCTGGCCTGATCCGTGCCGCTCCGAGGTCCGGGTGCGTTCGGTCCCGCCGGGCGCACCCGGACCCGGGCCGGAGCGGTCAGGCCCGTTGGCGTGGGGTGAGCAGTCCGCTCTCGTAGCCGATGATCACCAGCTGGACCCGGTCGCGGGCGTCGAGCTTGTCCAGGAGATGGCCGAGGTGGGTCTTCACCGTGGCCATGGAGACGTAGAGCTCCCGTGCGATCTCCGCGTTGGACCGGCCGGCGCCGACCAGTTCGAGGACCTGCCGCTCCCGGCCGGTCAGGCCGTCCAGAGCGGGGGGCGGGCCGGGCGGGTCGGTGGCGGGGTGGCGACAGAACTCCGCGATCAGCCGCCGAGTGACGCTCGGGGAGAGGAGGCTCTCCCCGGTGGCCACCACCTGGATCGCGCGCAGCAGTTCGACGGGCGGGATGTCCTTGAGCAGGAATCCGGCGGCTCCTGCCCGCAGTGCCGCGAAGACATGCGCGTCCAGGTCGAACATGGTGAGCATCAGGACCCGTACGTCCGGGCTGTGTTCGCAGATCGCCCGGGTGGCCTCGATGCCGTCCATGCCGGGCATCCGCACGTCCATCAGCACCACGTCGGGCCGTTGTTCTGCGGCGAGTTCGACCGCGGCGGCGCCGTCGGCGGCCTCGCCGACCACCGTCAGGCCGGGTTCGGCGTCGATCAGCATGCGGAAGCTGCCGCGCAGTAGCGCCTGGTCGTCCACGACCAGGACACGGACGGGCTCGGTCACGGCATCCTCCATACGTTCGTTCTTCCCGCTTCGATCCTGTCGCCGATCAGGGCTCAGCACCTGCGGTTTCCGCTTCGGTGGTCCGGTAGGGGAGATCGGCGCGAACTGCGAAGCCGCCGTGGGCCAGTGGGCCCGCCTGGAACCGTCCGCCGAACAGCTCGACCCGCTCCCGCATCCCGATCAGGCCGTGGCCGCTTCCGTGGCCGGGGGTGTCGGAATGCCCGGGGCCGTGCCAGGGCGGCTGTCCGCCCGGGCCCGGGCGGCGGGTGCCGCGGCCGGGGGCGGCAGCCTCGTTCGTCACGCCGATGCGCAGCTCCCGGCCGTCGGCGACCAGTTCGACCCGGCACCGCGTGGGGCCGGCGTGTTTGAGGACGTTGGTCAAGGCCTCCTGGACCACCCGGTAGGCGGAACCCTGCACGCCCTGGGGGACGTCGGCGGCGCCCTCGATGTGCAGTTCGGCGGTGAGCCCGGCCGCCTCGGCGCCAGCCAGCAGCCCGGGCAGCGCCGCGAACCCGGGCGCGGGCCGGAGTCCGCCGACGGCGTCCGCCTCCGAATCGGGCACGCCGGCCCGCAGCACGCTGAGCATCTGCCGCATCTCGGTCAGGGCGGAGCGGCTGGCGGTCTCGATCACCCGCAGGGCCTCGCCCGCCGCCTCCGGACGGGTGGCCAGCAGGTGGTTGGCGACGCCGGCCTTCACCGCGATCACGCCCACGTGGTGCGCCACGATGTCGTGCAACTCCCTCGCGATCCGCAGCCGTTCCTCGGAGACGGCCTCCACGGCGACGCGTCGGGCCGAGCGGGCCGCCTGCTCGCGCCGCTCGCGAACCGCCCGACCGAGCACCCAGGCCGCCCCGGCCAGTGCCAGGCCCGTCAGGCGGAGCACCACGGCCTGGTCGCCGCCGCCCGGCGAGCCCGAGACCAGGAGCAGCACCAGCACGGTGGCGCTCGCGGCGCCGATCACCGGGGTGGGCACCCGCCGGGCCGGGGTGGTGACGGCCACCTGGTAGAGCGCGAAGGCCACCGCGAGGAAGGGCTCCCGGACCGCGCCCGTCACCGCCGCCGTCACCGAGGATGCCGTGACCACCGCGCAGACCCCGCTCGGGTGGGCCCGGCGCAGGGCCAGTGGCAGCCCCATCGCGACCGCGAGGCAGAGCCGGGTCGGCCACCCGCCGTGGGCGCTCCACGCGGGGCTGGGCAACGCCGCGAAGAGCGTGGCCAGCACCACGGCGACCAGGCCGTCCACCGTGGCCGACTCGATCCGGCGCAGCGGTCGGACCGCGCCCTCGGGGTGTGAAGCCGGGGGCGCGGGTGTCTGCGGTGATGGCGGCCAGGCCGGCGGGAGTCGGACCATGCGCACACCGTAGCCGTTCGGCCACGTCGGCACCTCGGCCGCCGGAATGACCGACTGCGGTAGGAGACGGTGCCGTTGGGCCGCGACGCCTCCACCGGCAGGTGGAGGCGGTAGTTCGGATCCGGGGCCGATGTGCGGAAGCGGTGCATCGAGGCAGCCTGTTGCCGTGATCGAAATCCAGCAACTGACCAAACGCTACGGAGACACCGTCGCGATCGACGGGCTCACCTTCACCGTCCGGCCCGGCCGGGTGACCGGGTTCCTCGGCCCGAACGGGGCCGGAAAGTCCACCACTCTGCGCATGATGCTCGGACTGGAACGCCCCGACCGGGGCCGTGTCCGCTACGACGGCGCGGCCTACCACGAACTGCGCGAGCCACTGCGGCACGTCGGCGCGCTGTTGGACGCCAGGGCGGTGCAGAAGAGCCGCACCGCCTACCACCACCTGTGCTGGCTCGCCCGCACCAACCGGATCGGCCGGGCCCGGGTCCGTGCGGTGCTGGCCGCGGTGGGCCTGGAGCCGGCCGCCACCCGTCGGGCCGGCGGCCTGTCGCTCGGCATGGCGCAGCGGCTCGGCATCGCCGCCGCGCTCCTCGGCGATCCGCCGGTGCTGCTGCTGGACGAGCCGGTCAACGGCCTCGACCCGCAGGGCGTGCGCTGGATCCGCACGCTGATGAGGGGCCTGGCAGCCGAGGGGCGGACGGTCCTGGTGTCCAGCCACCTGATGGCCGAGATGGCGGTCACGGCCGATCACCTGGTGGTGATCGGGCGCGGCCGGCTGCTCGCCGACAGCGGGACGGACGAGTTCGTCGCGCGGCACTGCCGCCCCCGGGTGTCGGTCCGCACCGTCGAGCCGGACAGGCTGCTGGGCGCCCTGGCCCGAGCCGGCCTGTCGGCGCGTCAGGAGGAGCGCGGCGCCGTGCTCGTCGAGGGCGTCGAGGCGGAGCGGGTGGGCCGGATCGCGGCCGGGGCCGGGCTCGTACTGGAAGAGCTGACGACCCGTACGGACTCGCTGGAGGACGCCTTCCTGGGCCTCACCGGCGGCGCGACCCAGTACCGGGCCGGAGTCGTACCGGAAGGGGGCGCGGATGTTCGCTAACTCGCCCACGGCCGTGTTCCGGGCCGAGTTGACCAAGATCGGGACGGTCCGGTCGACGCTCGTCCCGCTCGCCGCCGCCCTGGTGACCAGCGTCGGAATCGGCGTGGTGAACGGCGCCTCGGCCCGGTCGGCGATCGACCGTGGCAGCCACCTCCTCCGCTCCGACTTCGATCCGCTGGACGCGGGCTTCGTCGGCGTCCAGTTCGGCCAGCTGGCGCTGATCGCCTTCGCGGTCCTGCTGATCGGCGGCGAGTACGGCAGCGGCATGGTTCGTACCTCGCTCACCGCGGTCCCCAGCCGTGGCCTCTTCCACCTCGCCAAGACCGCCGCCGCGGCGACGGTGGCCCTGGTCGTGGCGTTGCCGACGGTGCTCCTCGCCTTCCTGGCCTCCCAGGCGGCGTTGGGCCCGCACGGTGTGGAGATGAGCCGTCCCGGGGTGCTCGGCGCTGTCCTCGGGGCCAGCCTCTACCTGATCCTGATGTGCCTGTTCTCGCTGGGCATCGCCACCGTGCTGCGCAGCACGGGGCCGGCCCTGTCGCTGCTGTTCGCCTTCGTCTTCGTGCTCTCGCCGGTCGCCGACTCCGTCCCGGCCCTGCATGCCGCCGCCCGGTACCTGCCCGACCGTGCCGGTGCCGAGGTCATGAAGGCCAACCCGGGCCTCAGCCCGGCAACCGGCTTGCTCATACTCGCGGCCTGGGCCGCCGCCGCCCTGCTGGCCGGGTATGTGACGCTGCGGAGACGGGACAGTTGAACCGTGCTCGACGGGTGCGCTGTCCTGCCTGGGGCGGTCGGCCGGTGCCGGGCGGCGAGGGGAACCGGCCTGGATGCCCCGGCGAGGGCCGTTCGGTGGCAGCGCCGGGCGCCGCAGGAGTGGGCCGGGCACCAGTCTCGACGCGCGCACCGCTGAGCGGGCCCGCACCTGCGAGGCGCCGGATGCGGGGGAGGCCACGGCCTCCGCCGCGTCGGTGGCGTGGAGGCGTGGAGGCGGTCAGGCGCTGGGCGCCGTGAGGCCGGAGATGTCGCGGCGCCGTGCGGCGCCGTGCCCGAGGCCCGGGACCGGGGGAGGCGCCTTCGTGCAGCTCGTCGGGGAGCAGGCGGAGGTGGCGGGCGCCGGCGAGGGCTTGCGTCGGCCCGGGCCTCCACCTGTGTGGCCGTGCGCGGGGCGCCCGGCCGGTCGGGGGATCCGGCGGGTGATCTTGGACGGATAGGCTGCCGTGATGTCAGGTCCTCGCGGAGAGGACGGAGCTGATCAGGATCGGTGGTGTACGGAGATGATGGGACCGGCGCATTCGCTGTCGGGTGCGACAGCATGGCTGGGGGTGGGGGCGGTGGCGGCCGGGATGGGTGAGCCGATGCCCTGGCCGGTCCTGCTCACCGGGGCGCTGATCTGCGCGGGGGCGGCGCTGGCGCCGGACCTGGACCACAAGGCGGCGACCATATCCAGGGCGTTCGGGCCGGTGTCCCGGGCGCTCTGCGAAGTGATCGACAACCTCTCGTACGCGGTCTACAAGGCCACCCGGGGCAAGGGGGACCCTCGGCGCTCGGGCGGCCACCGGACGCTGACGCACACCTGGCTCTGGGCCGTGCTGTGCGGGGCGGGCGCCGCGGCGGTGGCCGTGTACGGCGGCCGCTGGGGCGTGCTGGTGGTGCTGTTCGTGCACATGGTGCTGGCGATCGAGGGCCTGCTGTGGCGGCACGCCAGGGTCTCCAGCGACGTCCTGGTGTGGCTGCTGGGGGCGTGCAGCGCGTGGATGCTCGCGGAGGTCCTCGACAAGCCGGGCAACGGCTCGCAGTGGCTGTTCGAGGAGCCCGGGCAGCAGTACCTGTGGATCGGACTGCCGATCGCACTCGGCGCGCTGGTGCACTGCCTGGGCGACGCGCTGACCGTCTCGGGCTGTCCGGTGCTCTGGCCGATCCCGGTCGGGCGCCGTCGCTGGTACCCGATCGGTCCGCCGAAGGGCCTGCGGTTCCGGGCCGGCAGCTGGGTGGAGATCAAGGTGCTGACCCCGGTCTTCATGGGGGCCGGCGGGCTCTGCGCGGCGGGGGCGCTCGGCTTCTTCGGTAACGGCTGAGGCGGAGTTTGGTTCCAACGGCTGCGAGCCGGTGCCGAGTTGGGGGATCATCGGCCGGGTAGGCGCTGCTCGGCGCGGGAGGCCGGGTCTCCGGCGCCGGGAGCGTGGTCCTCGCAGCCGTGGGAGCGTGTCAGATGGTGGCGTCCGTACCGGGAGAGGTGGCGATCGTCACCGGCGCCGCCAGCGGGATCGGCCGGGCGGCGGCGCTGCGGCTGGCCGGGGCGGGCTGGACGGTCGCCGCGGTCGACGTGGACGCGGCCGGTCTGGACTCGCTGGCGCAACAGGCCCCCGGGGTAAGTCCGTTCGTCTGTGACGTCACGGACCGAGCGGCGGTCGCCGCCGTGGTCGGTGACGTCGGCCGCGAACTGGGGCCGCCCCGACGGCTGGTGCACTGCGCGGGCGTCGGCGTGATGGGGCGGCTGCTCGATCAGGACGCGGCCGGCACCCTCCGGGTGATGGAGACGGTGTACGGCGGCACGCTCCACCTGGTGCACGCCGTCGTCCCCGGCATGGTGGCCCGGGGCGGGGGCCAGGTGGTGCTCCTCGGCTCCATCGCGGGCTGGGTGCCGGTACCGATGGGCGGGGCGTACGGTGCGGCCAAGGCCGCGGTCCACTTCCTCGCCGAGACCGTCGCGGCCGAGCACCGTAAGGACCGGATCCAGGTCGTGTGCGTCTGCCCGCCCGCGGTGGAGACCCCGATGCTGGACCGGATGCGCAGCGACTCCCCTGAACTGATGGGCCGGGTCAGCGGGTTGAGCCCCGAGGCGGTCCTGGACTCGATGGACCGCGCCCTGGCCCGGGGCCGGCTGTGGGCCTTCCCCGGGCGCGGTACCCGCGTGATGTGGACCGCCCGGCGCCTGGCACCGCGTCTCCTCGGCCGGACGATCGGCCGTCTCGTGGTCGGGAAGTAGGCGGGGGCGAGGCTAGCGGTACCGCCCGGAGGCCGAGCAGAAGTCCACGCAGCCGCGCATCAGTGAGCGCAGGTCCGTCACGTACCGGTAGGCGGGGGAGCGCTCCTCGACCGCGAGCCCGAGCCGGTCGAGCAGGTGGGGCAGACCGGCCTCGGTGCGAAGGAAGGAGTCGGTGTAGCCGCGGACCATGGTGTGGATCCGGGCGAGCGCCTCACCCCGGGTGATGCCGTGCTGCCGTTCGAGGACGATCACCAGGTTGTGGTGGTCGCCCGCGAGCTCCTCCTTCGCGAGGGACTGCACGTCCTGGGTGATGTTGACGACGTGGGTGGTGAGGTGGCGCAGTGTGCGCAGGGGCCGGCTGCGGAGGACGTCATCCGGGACCTCGTACCGGCCTGCCCGCTCGGCGGCGTCCATCTCCAGGCGCACGGCGCCGGTCAGTTCGCGCAGGGCGAGGTACTCCTCGACGTCGAGGACGACACCCTCCCGGCGCTGTCGGCAGCGGGTGAGGCAGGCGGCGAACCAGTCCGCCCAGTTCTTCCCGGTGCGCGCCACGAACGCCGGTGACATGCCGTCGGTCCACCGCCGCCAGAGGTCGGTGAAGGCGCGGACGTGCGGGTCGGCGGGTAGCCGGCCCGGCTGCGGGCCAGTCAGCCGGCCCGGTGCGTCGAGGACGGCGGCCAGGGAGGTGAAGAAGGCGTCGGCCCGGCCGGGTTCGCCGAGGAAGCCGGGGTCGTCGGGAAAGTCGTTCCAGACCGACCACCAGGAGACCCAGTCGGCCACCAGGTCGAGGCCGTCGCCGGTGGCGTCGGGGTAGCTCAGGCAGGCGAACAGGGCCATGTCGTACCGGTCGTGGCGGCGCAGGGCCGCGTCGTCGGGGGCCAGGCCCATGCGTCGGACCCAGTCCCGGGTGTGCGCGGTGACCCGGGCGCGGTCCTGGCCTATTCGGTACGGAAAGGGCAGGTCGAAGGGCCATGACCGGGTGTCCCGGTGGGCCTGCTGGGCCGGCAGGGTGATGGAGGGTTCCACCGGTGAGGACTCCTCGTGAAGGCGGGAGGGCGCGGATGGGCGACGGCGGCTGCGGGCCGCCCGTTCAGCCCGCGGCGAGCAGGCCGTCGACCAGGGCGCGGAGGCCGTCCTGGTAGGTGTCCCCGGAGGTGAGCGGGGCCCAGCGGTCGGCGAGCCCGGCCAGCCGGGGCAGGTGTGCCGGGTCGAGGTCGGCGAAGACCTGCTGGCGGTGGGTCGGGCGGTCGTCCGCGGCCCGTCGGCGGGTCGCCGTCGCGCGGACCAGGATCTCGCCGGCGGTGTAGTACCAGATGGCGCGGTAGCCCTGGACGGCCCGGTCCGGTGACAGGCCGCACCCGATCAGGCCGTCGACGATCTGCTCGACGAACCACAGGGAGTGGGCGGACATCAGGTCGTCCCCGGTCAGCACCTCGACGATCCAGGGGCAGGCGGCGAGCGCCCCGTGGATGGCGGCCGCCGCGGCGACGACCCGCTCGCGCGGCTCGGCCGGCAGCCCGGTCGGCCGCAGCGTCCGCGCGGCGTAGTCGTCCAGCAGCAGGACGAGCAGCTCCTCCTTGTCGCGGACGTGGTGGTAGAGCGCCATCGGCGTGCTGCCGATCTCGCCGGCCAGGCGCCGCATGGTGAGCCGCTCGACGCCCTCCTCGTCCACGATCCGGCGGGCCGCGGTGACGACCTCCTCCCGGGAGATGCGGGGAGGCCGGCCGGTGGCCTTGCGCGGCGTGGCGGCCTTGCGCGGTGTGGCGGCCCCTCGCGGCGCGGCGGCCTCTCGCGGTGCGGTGCCCGTGCGCGGCGTCGACGAGGTCGACGAGGTCGCGGACGTCGGGGCCGGCGGCTGCGGTTCGGCGGGCTGCTGCATGCCCCCATCATCACCCGGGACTCGACAGCGGCGATCATCCAGGGCTACTTTCTTTACATGTATAAAAACTCACGGGGGCGCCCCGGCATGGTGCTGGCGGCGGTGACCGTCGCGCAGTTCGTCTTCGCCCTGGACATGTCGGTGGTCAACGTCGCCCTGCCCGCGATCAGGAGCGACCTGGGCTTCGCGCCGCTCGACCTCTCCTGGGTCGTGCACGTCTACGCACTCACCTTCGGCGGGCTCCTGCTGCTGGGCGGCCGGGCCTGCGACCTGTACGGCAGGCGGCGGCTGTTCCTGCTGGGCCTGGCCGTCTTCGGGCTCTGCTCCCTGGTGGGCGGGGTGGCCCAGGCACCCTGGCAGCTGGTCGCCGCCCGCGCCGGACAGGGCGTGGGCGCCGCGGCGGCGGCCCCGGCCGCGCTCGCGATGCTCACCACCACCTTCACCGAAGGCCCCCGCCGGGTGCGCGCGCTCGGCGTGTGGAGCGCGGCGAACGCTGCGGGCGGAGCGCTGGGCGTGCTGGCGGGTGGAGTGCTGACCGAGTACGCGAGCTGGCGCTGGGTCATGCTGGTCAACCTGCCCGTGGTGGCGGTGGCGTTCGCGCTGGCACCCGGCGGCGGACCGGACGAGGCGCGGCCCGTACGGCGGGAGCGGCCCGACGTGCTCGGCGCCGTGCTGGCGACCGCGGGGATCGGGCTGCTGGTGTTCGGCGTCGTCCGCACCGACGTCCACGGGTGGGGCTCCCCGGCCACCCTGGGGACGCTCGCCGCCGCGGTCGTGCTGCTGGCCGCCTTCGTCGTCACCGAGACCAGGGCCCCCGCGCCGCTGCTCCGCCTCGGCCTGCTGCGCAGCCGCTGGGTGGCCGGTGCCAACGCCCTGGTGTTCCTGGCCGCCGCCGGGCAGTTCACGGCCTTCTACTTCGTCTCCCTCTACCTCCAGCAGGTACTGGGCCTGGGCGCCGCCGCCACCGGCCTCGCGTTCCTGCCCTTCTCAGCCGGACTCGTCGCGGGCACCGTCGTCGCCACCCGGATCACCGCGCGCCGCACACCCCGCGTCGCCCTGGTGCCGGGGGCCGTCCTGGCCGCCGCAGGCCTGGCCTGGTTCGCGTCGATCAGCCCCGACGGGGGCTTCCTCGCCGACGTCCTCGGCCCGTCCCTGGTCACCAGCATCGGCACCGGGCTGGTCCTGGCGCCGGTCGCCGCCGCGGCGACCACCGGCGTGGCCGCCCACGAGGCCGGCATGGCCTCGGGACTGCTCAACAGCTCGCGCCAGCTCGGCGGCTGTGTCGGCCTGGCCGCCCTGGCGACCGTCGCCGCCCACCGCACCGGCGGTGCCACCGACCCCGCCGCTCTCAACGACGGCTACGCGGCCGGACTGGCCGTCACCGCCGTCCTCTTCGTGCTCGCCGCGCTCGTGGCGATCGCCGTGCTGCCCCGGCGGCGGCCGGAAGACCCCGGCCCCCGCCCGCTCACCCCCGCAGAGAACCGACTGGAAGGAACCCGCTCATGACCACCACTCCGATCGCGGCCGTGGACCTCTTCGCCTCGGCGCTGCACATCCACCCCGACGGCGACGTCACGGCCACCGAGCGGCGGATGACCGGCGGCGACACCGGGGCCTGGCAGATCGCGACCTTCCACGTGGAGACCGACGCCGACGTCCACGCCGACCACTGGGAGATGCACCCCGAGGCGGAGGAGGCGGTGTGCTGCCTGGCCGGCGGCGTCCGGCTCCACCTCCGCCCGGTGGAGCCAGGCGGGGCCGGCGAGCCTGGGGAGTCCGGGGAGGCGGGCGAGGCCGAGACCGTGGTGCGCCTGACGGCGGGCACCGCCGCGATCGTCCCCCGGGGCCGCTGGCACCGGCTGGAACTCGACTCCCCCAGCGACCTGATGTCGATCACCCTCCGTACGGGCACCCGGCTGGAGCCGCGCACCGGCGCCCACTGACGTGAGCTGACATGAGCCGGAGCTCACGAGGTCCGGAGCCCACGCGAGCCGGAGCTCACGAGGGCCGGAGCCCACGCGAGCCGGAGCTCACGAGGACCGGACGGCGGGGTGGGTGGGCTCCTCGTCCGGCCCACCCCGACCGTCGGACCGGCGGTCGGACCGCCGGCCGGTGCCGGCGATCCCGGCCAGCAGGGCGGCGAGCTTCCCTGGCATGGACAGGAAGGGGGCGTGGCCGCTGGGCAGCCGGTGCACGGTGTCGGCGCGCGCGGCGAGCACGCGCTGCCGGGACGGTTCGAGCGCCCGGTCGTGGTCGCAGATGACATAGCTGGACGGCACCGTGCGCCAGCCCGCCGTACGCACCGGCTCGGTGAAGGACCGGACGCTCTGCGGGGTCAGCCGTGCCACGGCGCGGTCGGCCTCGGCGTCGGGCACGTCGGGGAAGTGCAGCTGTCGGGCGTCCTTGCCCGGCGGGGTGTGGCCCGACTCGTCCTCCGGAGCGGGTTTCCCCAGGAAGGAGAACAGGCTTTCCCCCGCGTCCAGTTGGAAGGCGGCGAGGTACACCGCCCGCACCACGTTCGCCGCGCCCGCGATCGCCTCGGTGACGGGGGCGCCGCCGTAGGAGTGGGCGACCACCACCACCGGGCCGTCGATCCGCCGCAGGTGGTCGCGGATCACGGCCGCGTCCTCCGGCAGGCCCGCCGGTCCGGTGCCGTCGGGGCGGGCGGGGGCGGAGCTGGGCAGGTCCACGGCGTGGGAGCGCCAGCCGTCGGCGTCGAGGGCGGCCCGTACGGCGTCCCAGCACCAGGCGCCGTGCCAGGCGCCGTGGACCAGCAGGAAGGCGGGGCGGTCGGGGTCGGCGGTCATCCGTGGGTCCTCCGTCGTCCGGGAGGTGATCGATGGGCCTGTCCGAGTATCCGGGCCGAATGTGACGGGAGTGTGGCGGCGTGTTGCCTGCCGGCCGTGATCTGCCGCTCAGCGGCAGCCGGCGGCGCGGGCGGCGGGCGGGACAGCGGCCGCAACGGCGGTCGGTGCGGCAGCCGAGGAGGCAGAGGGGGCGGCGGGCGAGGAGTCGCCGGGCGCCGCCGCGCCGCCGGTGAGGCCGTGCCGCTCCGCCAGCACCCCCGCCTGGAAGCGGCTGTCGGCGCCCAGCGTGCCGTACAGGCCGGCGATGTGCCGTCGGCAGCTGCGCAGTGAGAGCCCGAGGCGGCGGGCGATGACCTCGTCCTTCAGCCCGTCGGCGAGCAGCCGCAGGATCGCGCCGCGCAGTTCGTCGGAGACGGCGCGGGCGGCGGCCGGCCCGCTGCGGAAGGCTTCGCCCCGGTGCCAGAGCGTCTCGAAGGTGTCGGCCAGGTGGTTCACCACGGACGGCTGGGTCACCGGCACCAGCTCGTCGGGCCGCCCGTGCTCCGGCAGGAACGCGCTCTCCCGGTCGATGACCAGCAGCGGGCCGCAGCTCTCCCCGGTGGTGCGCACCTCGGCGCCGGCCCGCGTCGCGGCCCGGGCCCGGCGCTGGGCGGGCAGGTGGAAGCGCGCCGGGTGCTGGAGGATGATCCGGATGCTCAACGCCGCTTCGGTGCGCGGCAGTTCGGCCAGCAGCAGCTCGGCCAGCCCGGCCGCGGCCGGGTCGCCCCCGGGGCAGCAGAGCAGCACCTCCCGGCGGGCCAGGAGCAGTCGGCCGACGACGCCGGCGTGCGCGGTTCCGGGGCCGGCCGGCATGGCGG
>NZ_MSJQ01000098.1 GCF_014596515.1 Streptomyces sp. CBMA156 | reverse complement strand
CGCGGGGCGCGGGCTGGCGGTGCGCCGGCGGGTGGTGACCACCGGGGTGCTCGCGGCCGTACTGGCGGCGCCGGTGATCGCGCTCTGGGCCGGGCACCGGGGCGGTGGCGGGTCGGGGTCGGCGGCCTCGGTGTCGGCGGTGCGGGTGGACGAGACCGGTCGGCCGACCGGGCAGCGGCCGCGGCCCCCGGTGGGCGGCCCGGTGGGGCCGGGTTCGACCGGCATGCCGGGGATGGAGCTGGCGGGGGCCGGGACCGGCCGGGGCATGGGTGGTTCCGGTAGCGGCGGTGCAGAAACGTTGCTTCCCGGGTTTCCGCGACTGACCTTCGAGGGCGCGCTGGTACCCGTCCCAGCGCACGGCGCGGCCCCGCTCGGCAGCCCCGCCCTGGTCGTCGCGCCCGCCCCCGTGGCCGACCAGGCCTCCGCACCGGGCCCGGGCGAACCCGCCCCGGCCGGACTGCTCACCGTCGAGGCCTGCGAGTACGGCAACCGGACCGTTCTCACCCTCACCGACTCCGGTGGCACGGAGATCCGCTGGCGCGCGGTGACGGACGCCGGCTGGCTCCGGCTCAGCCGCGACGCCGGCACCCTGGCGCCCGGCCAGCGGATCACCGTCATCGTCACGGTGGACGAGGACCAGGCGCCGACGACGCACTGGACGGCCCGGATCGCGCTGCCGCCCTCGCAGGCGGTGGTCACCCTGGAGGGCGGGCCGCACAACCGCGGCGGGTCCGCCTCCTACCCGGCCGACCCCTCGACGTCCTCGTCGGCCCCGACGCCGGTGCCGGTGCCGACGGGGTCCGCCACCGCGTCACCGCACCCGACGGCCACCGCGGCGCCCTCCCCGTCGGGCACGCCCACGTCGCCGGCCTCGCCGTCCGGCTCGCCGACGGGCTCCCCCTCTCCCTCGGGCACGGCCACGGCGACGCCGGGTCCGGACGCCTCGCCGCAGCCGACGAGCCCGGCGCCGGCGTCCTCACCGGGCCGGTAGCAGTCCGCGCAACGCTGCCGCCCGGCCGGCCCCTCAGGCCTGTTGGGAGCACGAGAAGTCGACCCGGCCGACTTCTCACACACGACAGCAGCGAGGCCATCACGTCCGACGGATCGGCGGGACCCGGTAGCCGCCCTCAGGCCAGCAGCGGTCGGCACAACGCCGCCTCAGGCCTGTTGGGAACAGGACGGGGCGCACGAGAAGTCGACCCGGCCGACTTCTCACGCACGACAGCAGCGAGGCCGTCACGTCCGATGGATCGGCGGGACCCGGTAGCTGCCCTCCAGGACGGAGGGCTTGGGCCGGTAGATGCGGAGGATGGGGCGGAACTCGCCGGGCGGGGTGGGGAGCCAGTTGGCGGCGGCGGCCGGGTCCTCGGGCCGGTCGTGCTGGAGGGTCAGGGTGAGGGAGCCGTCGTCGCCGTGGACCAGCCCGGGGGTGCGGTCGCCGATCGAGTAGCGGTCGATCGGGTTCTCCACCAGGTAGTAGTCCGGAACGGAGTACATCGTGACGGACCAGAACGCCTCGGCCGGGGGCGGCTGGTCGAAGCGCAGGGTGTAGCTGCTGGCGCCGGTGAGGGGGCGGCCGTCGGAGTCGTCGTAGGTCATCGCGTACGAGGCCTCGTACGCGTGGTTGCCCCAGAGGCCGGCCCGGGCGGCGGCGGCCCGGCTGAGGTAGGCGGCGCGGCGGTCGGGGATGCGCCACTCGGGGTCGTCCAGGGTGCCGGGGCCCAGGTGGTCGGTGTTGTAGTCGAAGAGGTGGAGCGCGCCGCGCCACTCGCCGGGCGGGTGGTCCTCCGGCGGGCGGGTGGCGTCCTCGACCCGTTCCCGGCCGGCGGCCAGGCCCTTGGCGAGTGCCAGCGTCCATTCGGGGGCGGCCGCCCGGTACGGCGAGGCGCCGTCGTCCAGCAGGCCGAGCGGGGCGAAGCGGCGCTGGTACTCGATGTCCGCCGTGGCGGGCGGGAAGGCCTGCATCCAGACCCGCAGGCGCTCGAAGAAGGCCAGCCGCTCGGGCACGTCCCCGTCCGGCTCGGGCAGTCCGGCGACCAGGCCCCCGGGCTCCAGCGGCTCCAGTTCCAGGGCGGTCCGCAGGGCCCTGATCCGGGGCAGGTCGTCCGGGCCGGCGCAGGCGAAGCGGCCGACGACGGTGCCGACGGTGGTCGGCAGCTCGATCACCCGGTCCCGGTCGGCCGGGGTGCCGTGCCAGCCCGGCGGGACGATCAGCCAGGTCTGCGCACCGGTGCCGGTGGCGCGGCTGCCGAGGTAGGCGACGTTGTCCGTCCAGGCGTCGATGAACTGCACCACGTAGTAGGCGCCGGCGGTGTCGGGGACGCTCAGCACCTGCGGGCCTTCGGAGAGGTCCAGCTGGGCGATCGAGTAGATCGTGTCGTTGTTGACCGAGACGAAGTCGTCGGCCGGGCCGGCCAGCCGGGTGGCGTGGCTGAAGTGGTTGAACGGCGCCGCCGGCAGGGTGCCCATGCCGCCCCTGGTGAAACGCTCGACCATGGTGAGGCCGGCGACCAGCGGGTAGCCGTACACGTACGCGTCGGCGGCCAGGGCCTCCAGCTCGGGCTGGTTCATCGGGGGTCCTTCGGACGGGGGAAGGGGCGGTCGGGGCGGGTCCGGTCAGCGCGGGCCGAGCGGCGGGAGCGGCCGGCGGCCGTCCGGGGCGGTGTCGGCCGGTGCGGTGTCGGCCCCGTCCTCCTCCCGGCGGCCCTGCCCGGCCTCCTCGGCGGGCAGCCCGTGCAGGTCGAGCGCGGCGCCGGCGGCCTGGCGCAGGAAGTCCGCGCCGATCTGCTCCCGGGTGCCGGACAGCCCGGTGCGTCCGCGGAGTTCCGCGGTGGCGCGCTCCAGCCGGGCCCGGCCGTCGGCGAGGCCGCGTCCGATCTCGGCGCGCACCTCCAGGGGGAGGGCGGCAGGCTCGAACTCGCCACGGCCGTCGACGCCGAGGTCGGTGAGGCGGCCGCGCAGCCCGGTTTCGGCGGACGGCAGCGGGACGGGGCCGTCCAGCGGGAAGAAGCCGAGCAGGAAGTCGAGGAAGGAGAGGAACTCGACGGTGTCCGTCACCTCCTCGCGCCAGACCGGCCAGACCGGCTCCGGGGCGGGTGCCGGCACGGGTGTCCCGGCGTACTCGTGCAGCGGGCGCAGTCGGTACCGCTCCTGGAGGGCGGCGGTCCCGGCGGGGGTGGTCCCGGTGAGGCGGGTGCGGCCCAGGATGCCGACCAGCCGGGTGGCGGTGCGGATCACGCCGCTGATGCCGGGCGGGGGCTCGCCGTGCCAGTCGGGGCCGGCCACCAGGTGGTCGCCGGGCCCCGGGCCGGTGGTCCCGGTGCCGATGAACCCGGCGTACACGGTGTCGAGTTCGTGCACCGGGAGGACGTGGTGGCGGTCCTCGGCGGGCACCGAGACCACCCAGGGCTCGGTGCGCAGGTCCAGCCAGGCGCGGGAGTACAGGGTGTCCCCGGGCTCGTCACCGCCTGGCGCGCCACCCTGGCCGCTGCCGGGCGCGGACGGCCGCGGCTGGTGGCGGAAGACGCCGAAGCCGCCGACGTACCCCGGGTCCGCGTCGTCCAGGGCCTGGGCGTACAGGGCGCGGTAGTTCCGCAGCAGCGGGTAGCCGCGGATCCAGGCCTCGGCCGCGGTGGCGCGGACGGTGGTCGGGTCCACGAGTGCCGGATTGACCATGCTGTCGCTCTCCCACTGCGGGCCGCTCGGGTCGACATGTCGCTCGGATCGGTACACCTGGGATGCTAGGCGGGGCCGGGTGGGGCGGCACGTCGGGCCGGCGGCCGTACGGCGTCGGGTCGTCCGCCCTCTGCTGAGCGCGAAGCGGGACGTACGGGCGGCGCGGCGGCGGGAGACTCAGCGGTATGAAGATCCTCCTGCTTGGGGGCTCGTCCTTCCTCGGACGGGCCTACGCTGCCGAGGCCCTCGCCCGGGGCCATCGGGTGACCACCTTCAACCGCGGCCACAGCGCCGCCGACCTGCCCGGCGTCGAGGCCGTCCGGGGCGACCGCGACCGGGCCGGGGACCTCGCCCGGCTGGTGGACGGCCGCAGCTGGGACGCCGTCGTCGACACCTCGGCCCAGCAGCCCGCCCAGGCCGCGCTCAGCGCGCGGCTGCTGGGCGAGCGGGCCGGCCACTACACCTTCGTCTCCTCCGTGCACGCCTTCGCCGACTGGCCCGCCCGGGTGATCGACGAGGACTCCGTACGACACCCCTGCCCCGCCGACACCCCGCCCGGACAGCCCGCCGGTACCGCCCTGAAGGCCGGCTGCGAGCGCGCCGTGCTGGCGGGGTTCGGCGCCGAGCGCACGCTGGTGCTGAACAGCGGGCTGCTCGCCGGGCCCCACGAGTTCGGCGGCCGGCTGCCCTGGTGGCTGGAGCGGATGGCGCGCGGCGGGCGGGTGCTCGCGCCGGGTGATCCGGAGCGGGCCATGCAGGTGATCGACGTCCGGGACTTCGCCGGCTTCGGGCTGGACCTGCTGACGGCTGGGACGGCGGGGCGGTTCGTCACCACGGCGCCGCCCGGGCGGCTGCGCTTCGGCGAGTGGCTGGAGACCTGCCGGCAGGTGGCGGGCGCCGCGGACACCGAACTGGTCCCCGTCCCGGACGGGCCGCTGCTCGCCGAGGGTCCTGACCAGGTCGCCCCGTGGACCGAACTGCCCTTCTGGGCGCCGGATCTGCCCGAGATCGCGGGCACCTGGCTGGCCGACACCAGCCGGGCCGAGGCGGCCGGGCTGCGCTGCCGGCCGTTCGCCGAGACGGCGCGGGACACCTGGGAGTGGCTGCGGACGCGCGGTCCGGCCGGGGACACCGACGCCGAGGGGCGCAAGGGACGGCCGGAGGCTCCGGTACGGCAGGGCATCGAACCCGCCAAGGAGCGGCGGCTGTTGGCCGCGTTCGGCTGAGGGCGGGTCCGGCTCCGACGCCGTGAGCGGGAGGCCGGGCCGGCCTCCCGCTCACGGGGACACCCACCGGCGCACCACCGGGGACGTTCGACGCGGGCGGCCCGCTCAGTGGGTACGGCGGGTGACCAGCTCGGCGAGCGCCAGCAGTTCGTCGGCCGCGGCCGGCTCCGGTACCGCGGCGGCCAGCTGCGCCATCGCCGCGGCCATCCGCTCGCAGGACTCGCCCTGCGCCCAGCCGCGCCCGCCGGCCGCCTCGACGGCCGCCGCGCACTGCGCCAACTCCTCCGGGCTCAACGGACGTTCCAGCACGTACAGCTCGGCCAGCCGCGAACCCTCGGCGGTGCCGGAGCCCAGTGCCGCGACCACCGGCAGCGACTTCTTCCGGGCGACCAGGTCCGCGCCGACCGGCTTGCCGGTCACCGCCGGGTCACCCCAGATCCCGATCAGGTCGTCGATCAGCTGGAACGCCAGGCCGATCTCCCGGCCGAAGCCGTCCAGCGCCTGCGCCGCCTCCTCGGACGCGCCCCCGTACAGGGCGCCCATCGCACAGGCGGCGCCGAGCAGGGCGCCGGTCTTGGCCTCCGCCATCGCCAGGCACTCGGGCAGTGAGACGTCGTTGCGCTGCTCGAAGGCGCAGTCGATCTGCTGGCCCTCGCAGAGCTCGACCACGCAGTCGGCGAGCCGGCGGATCGAGCCGTGGGCGGCCGGGTGGGTGTCCTCGGCGAGCAGGCGCAGCGCGAGGGAGTGCATGGCGTCCCCGGCCAGGATGGCCTCGGTGGTGCCGAACACCCGCCAGGCGGTGGGCCGGTGGCGCCGGGTCTCGTCCCGGTCGATGACGTCGTCGTGGAGCAGGGTGAAGTTGTGCACCAGCTCCACGGCGGCGGCCGCGGCGACGGCCTCGTCGGGTTTGCCGCCCAGGGCCTGGGTGGCGGCGAGGACCATGGCCGGCCGGATCGCCTTGCCGGCGGGGGCCTCGGCGGGGGTGCCGTCCGCCTCCCACCAGCCGAAGTGGTAGCCGGACACCTTGCGCATGGTGCCGGGCAGTGAGTCGACGGCGGCCCGCAGGACCGGGTCGACGAGGGCTCGGGTCCTGGCGAGGATGTCCGCCGCCTCGTGCCCCTCTTTGTGGTCCCGCTCCAGCGTGGGACTCGTCATGGGTGTTTCCCCCTGTCGGGCGCCTGTCGTGGGACGGCCCGCCGTCGGCGGGCCGGGGTTGCGCTGCGGAGCCGGGCGCGGTCGCACGCCGCCCGGGCCGCGCCTCGGACCGTGTCCGTACGGGCGGGCTCTGCCCCGCGGACTCTGCGCCGCGGGCTCTGCGCGTACGGGTTCTGCGCGTACCGGCGGGCGTGCCCGGACGCGCCGGGGCGCGCCGTCCGCCCGGGGCCTGTCGGGCTGCCCAGGGCGGACGGCATCGCTCCGCGGCCGGCCCCGCCGGCCGTCAGTACTGCGCGATGTCCACGTTCTCCAGGACGCCGACCGCGTCCGGCACCAGGATCGCGGCGGAGTAGTAGGCGCTCACCAGGTAGGAAATGATGGCCTTGTCGTCGATTCCCATGAACCGCACCGAAAGGCTCGGCTGGTATTCGTCCGGGATTCCGGTCTGGTGCAGGCCGATGACACCCTGGTTGTCCTCGCCCGTACGCAGCGCGATGATCGAGCTGGTGCTCCCGACGATCGGGATCTTGTTGCACGGGAAGACCGGTACCCCGCGCCAGGACGTGATCTGCCTGCCCTCGACCTCGACCGTGCCCGGGTTGAGGCCGCGCTTGTTGAGCTCCCGGCCGAAGGCGGCGATGGCCCTCGGGTGGGCCAGGAACATCTTGGTGCTGCGGCGGCGGCTGAGCAGCTCGTCCATGTCGTCCGGGGTGGGCGGACCGGAGTGGGTCTGGAAGCGCTGGTCGTACGCGGCGTTCTCCAGCAGGCCGAACTCGGGGTTGTTGACGAGCTCGTGCTCCTGGCGCTCGCGCAGCGCCTCGATGGTCAGCCGGAGCTGGTGCTCGGTCTGGTTCATCGGCTGGTTGTAGAGGTCGGCGACCCGGGAGTGCACCTTGAGGATCGTCTGCGCGACGCTCAGCTCGTACTCGCGCGGCTTCAGCTCGTAGTCCACGAAGGCGCCGGGCAGCTCGTACTCGCCCAGGTGGCCGGCGGAGAGGTCGATCGCGGCCTCGCCGTGCTTGTTCTGCGCCTGCTGGAAGCCGTTCAGGTACTCGATGACCTGGAGCTGGAGCGCCTCGGAGCGGTCGTGCAGCTCCTGGAAGGCGGGCCAGGTCAGCGACAGGACGGTGCCGGAGGTCGCGGCGCGGACGGTGTACGGCCAGTCGCCGCCGTCCTGCCGGACCGCCTCGTCGCCGAGGTGGTCGCCGTCGGCGAGGGTGCCGACCACCGTCTCCTCGCCGTACTTGCCGGTGCCCAGCCGGTCGAGCTTGCCGTGCGCGATCAGGAAGACCTCGGTGATCGGCGTCCCGGCCTGGACCAGGACGTCGCCCGGGCTGACGTCCCGCTGCACGAAGCGCGAGGCCAGCTCCTCCAGCACGGCCTCGTCCTGGAAGCCGCGCAGCACCGGCACCTCGGCCAGCGTCTGCGGGACGATCCGCACCTCGGCGCCGCTCTTGACGAAACTCACCCGGCCGCGGCCGACCGCGTGGCGCAGCCGCCGGTTCACCCGGTAGGTGCCGGCGGACACCTGCACCCAGGGCAGCTTCCTGAGCAGCCAGCGCGGGCTGATGCCCTGCATCTGCGGTGCGGACTTCGTGGTCGTCGCGAGGTTCCGCGCGCCCGCCGTGCTCAGACTCTGCTGCTGCCGGATCTCCGACTGCGCACCTGGCGCAGGAACACCGGCATTGGTTTCGGTCGACATGAGGGGGGCCCTTCGCATATCCCGATGAAGTGTCGCCTTGCACATGCGTGTTGCAGCTTCATGGTGGGCCCATTGACGGGTGACCCGCAATCACTCGTTCGAGTGGTTCGGAATGGTCGAACAAATAGTACGAATAGATCACCCGATCGAAATTGTTCGACTATCCATTCGAACATATCGGAGTGCCGCGCCCCATCCTCCCCCATCGACGCCCCGCCCAGCGCCACCTCCCGGCGCGCGCCGCACGTGCCGCCCTGCCGTCCGGCCCGTTCGAACGGGCCGCTAGGGTGCCCTGACACTTCGTCAACTCACCGCCCGGGAGGGCCGCATGAGTGCACCCGTACGTGTCTGGCTCAACCGCACCTACGCCGAGAACGTCTTCTTCGTCGAACAACTGCGCGCCGCCCCGCGCCCGGTGGTGGTCCACGCGACCCACGGCGACCCTGACTCCCCCGTGCTCGCCGCCGCCGACCACGGCACCGCGGAGCCGGCCGACCTGCCCGCGGACCGCTACGTCGGCTACGCGCTGGACTACTGCGCCCGGCACTCCATAGACGTCTTCGTCCCCCAGCTGCACCAGCTCGCCATCGCCCTCGCCCGGCCGGAGTTCGAGGCGATCGGCACCGCGCTGCTCTGCCCGCCCGCCACCGCGGTGGCGGCCTTCACCAGCAAGGCGGACGGCTACGCGGCGATCGCCGGCGCCGGACTGCCCACCCCGCCCTGGTGGCGGGTGCGCACCCCCGGCGAGCTGTGGGACGCCGTCGGGCGGATCGAGGGCGGCGGGCACACCGCCTGCCTCAAGCCCGTCGCGGGCGCCGGCGGTGCCGGCTTCCGGGTGCTCACCCGGAAGCCGTACGGCGCACACCGGCTGGCCGGCTGGGACCACCGGGTGCAGGTCGACCAGGTGGCCGCGGCGCTGGACGAAGGCGGCCCGGACGGCGAGCCGGTGGACCTGCTGGTGATGCCGTACCTGGACGGGCCCGAGGTCTCGGTGGACAGCCTGGCCGACCTGGACGGCACCCCGCTCACCGCGGTCGGACGCACCAAGGACGGCCGCCGCCGGGGCTTCACCACCGAGGAGTGCTACCTGGAGCCGGTCCGGCGGCTGGTCCGGTCGACCGGGATGGCGTACCTGTCCAACGTGCAGTTCCGCCGCTTCGACGGCCGGCCGGTGGTCATCGACGTCAACACCCGCCCCGCCGCCGGACTCCACCAGCTGCGGCTGTGCGGCCTCAACCTGCCCTGGGACGCCGTCCGGCTGGCACTCGGCGAACGGCCGACGGGCGCGGGGGCGGCGCCGGACGTGCGCGGCATCGAGTACACGCTGGTGTCCGGCATCCAGCCGGTGCTGCCGAGCCGGGCACCGGGGCGGGTGTCGCTGGTCCGGGCGCTGCACCGGTGAGCGGCCCCGGGGCCGGGACCAGGGCCGGGACCGGGACCGCTCACCGCCCGGCGGACACCCGCATCCCGGTCGCGCGGCGGGCCGTTCCCGTCACAGCGGCCCGTCCCAGTCGAGGGTCGGCTCCAGCACGCCCTCCAGGGTGAGCAGCCAGCGCTTCACCTCGATCCCGACCCGGCCGCCGCCGAAGCCGCCGATCCCGTCCGCCGCCACCACCCGGTGGCAGGGCACCAGCAGCGGAACGGGGTTGGCGGCCATCATCTGCCCGACCGTGCGGGCGGCCAGCCCGGGCTCCGTGATGTCCTCGAACACCCCACTGCGGGCGGCCAGTTCACCGTAGGTGATGGTCCGGCCGTACGGCACCTCGCGCCAGAGCGTCTCCAGCACGGCGCGGTGCGGTCCCGAGCTCAGGCTCCAGTCGATCGGCAGGCCCAACTCGCGGGTGCGGCCCGCCAGGTAGGCGCCGATCCGCTCGGTGACCGCCCTGATCTTCGGCTCGTCGGTGCACGGCGGGGTCCCGCCCTCGCGCCGGACGTAACCGGCCGAGGCGACGCCGAGCGGGGTCACCGCGATCTCCATCGGGCCGCTGGGCAGCGGCGTCGGCACGGTCAGCCAGGACATCGACCAGGACTGCGGCACGCTCGGATCCCCACCCTCCGCCGGACCGGACGCCGGCCACGCCGGCACCCGGAGGACGTCCCCGCCCCGCGCGCCATCGTACGGCGGGCGGCCGGTGGCACGGGCGGCTCCGGCGCGATCGTCCGGCGGGGGGCCGGCGGCACGCGGGGCTCCGGTCAGAGCTGCCCCTTCAGCCCGCGGGCGAGCGACGCGCACCAGTGCACCAGCTCACCGCGGTCCGGGGCGCGGCCCTCGCAGAGCACGGCCAGCTGTGCGTCGTTGATCCGGTTCGGCCCCGGGATCTCCAACAGGTACGCCAGTTCCGCCAGCACGGTGGCGAGCCGCTCCGCGTCCGCGTGGTCCAGGGCGACCGCGGACTCGTGATGGCTGATGGTGAGCGAACCGGGCATGATCGGCCTCCTCCGTCTCCCCCGCCCTCCACGGTACGACCGGGTCGGCCGCCCCGCCCGCCGCGGAGACGCGCGTGCGCGGGTGGGGCAGCCTTTCGCGCTCCGGGGCCGGCCGGGCGCGGTGCGCGGGGGCCGGGGGTGCGCCCCGAAGCCGTCCGAGGGGTCGGTCAGCTGTCCGGGCCCTCTTCCCAGCGGCGGTTCCGTACCGCCGGTACGGCCAACACTACGGCCCCGGCGGCCAGTTGCCAGACCGACCCGAGCAGCAGCACCCGGCCTGTACCCAGCCGGTCGGCCAGCGGACCGGCCGCCGCCAGCCCGAGCGGGCCGAGCGCGAAGGCGCCCAGCGTGCCGAAGGCCGTCATCCGGCCGAGCAGTTCCACCGGCACCCACTTCTGCGTGGTGGTGCTGTAGAGCGTCCCGCAGACCGCCGATCCGGCCCCGGCCACCAGCGCGGCGACGGCCACCCAGGGCAGCGCCGCCCCGGCCGCGAGCGCCCCGGAGGGCAGCGCCCAGCCCAGCGCGGCCGCGGACGCCACCGCGAGCGGACGGCCGGGCGCCCGGCCGAGCATCAGCAGGCCGCCCAGCACCGCGCCGACCCCGTACACACCCATCACCAGGCCCCAGGCACGGGCTCCGCCGAGGTCCCGCCGGGCGATGAGCGGGCCGAGCACCAGGAAGGGGGCCCAGACCAGCAGGTTGAACAGGCCCATCTGCACGGTGGTGATCCACAGCCACGGGCGGGAGACGAACTCCGACCAGCCGGCCCGCACGTCCCGGATCATCGACCCCTCGCCGGCCGCCGCCCGTACCGGCAGCCGCAGCCCGGCCAGGGCGAAGGCGCCGACGCCGTACGTCACCGCGTCGGCCAGCAGCACCGTCGCCGGGCCCCAGACGGCGGTCACCAGTCCGGCGGCGGCGGGGCCGACCACGGTGGACACCGAGCGGGCCAGCCCCAGCAGGGTGTTGGCGTCCGCCATCAGCTCCTTGCGGCGCACCAGGCCGGGCACGACCGCGCCGAAGGCCGGCATGAACAGTCCCTCGCCGACTCCCCAGACCGCCACCAGCGCGACCATCGCCCAGACCGGCGCGCGGCCGGCTGCCAGCAGCGCGGCGAACAGTGCCTGGACCACGCCGCGCAGCAGGTCCGAGCCCAGCATCACCCGGCGGCTGCCGAGCCGGTCGGCGATCACCCCGCCGGCCGGCAGCACCAGCACCACGGGGAGGATGCGGGCCGCCATCACCCACCCCAGGTCGGTGCCGCCGCCCCCGCCGTCGAGCACCGCGAAGGCGACCGCGACCGGCGCCATCGAGGAACCGACGAGGGAGGTGGTGTACCCGACGAAGAACCACGTGAACTCGCGCTCGCCGAACACGGCGAGACGGTCTCCCAGGCGCCTTCGGGGGGCCTGGATCCGTTCTGTCCGCACTGCCATGGGCAGCAGTCTGCGAGCACCCGCACGTGCGAATCAAGGGTTTCCGGGGGGAATCTTGAGTCTTTTGGCGTCAACTTTGGCGGTGCGCTTGAATACCGCAGTAAATGATCCATGAAATCCACTCCTGCCTGCCATTTACTGCGCCTTTCGAATATCCTGACACGGCAATGGAGTCGATGATTTACTGCGGAAGAGGGCGATCGTGACAGAGCTCCCCCCGGTCGAGTACAGCCTCGCCGTCGAGCGCTATCTGGCCGACTCCGGGCTCGCCGAAGGCTCCCGGCGGATCTACCGGATCGCACTGAGCACCTGGGCCTGGGCACTCGCCGACCGGCCCGCCCCCACCGGCCCCGAACGACGGCGCGCCCGGCCGCCCGTCCTGCCGCTCGCCCTGCTCGACCACCCGGACGCCGCCGACCGGCTCCGCACCGCCCTCACCCGGCGCGCCGCGGACACCGACCCGCGCACCCTCAACCGGGAACTCTCCACCCTGCGCGCGGCGGCGGCCTGGTGGCGCGCCCAGGGCTGGATCGACGGCGACCCGACCACCGGGCTGCGCCCCCTTCCACTGCCCGAACCGGCCGAGGCCGCCGCCCCATTGGCCGAGGACCGGCTACACGCCCTGTTCGCCCTGCGCGCACCACTGCGTGAGCAGACCCTGTGGCACCTGCTGCACGAGTCCGGCGCCGCGATCGAAGCCGTCCTCGCCCTGGACACCGACCACCTCGACCTCCCCCGCCGCCGCACCCGGCCCGGCCACACCCCTCTGCGCTGGCAGTCCGGTACCGCCCGGCTGCTCCCCCTCCTCATCGCCGGCCGGGCCACCGGCCCGCTCTTCCTCACCGACCGCCGCGCCCCCGCCGGCACCCCCGCCGCCGACCGCTGCCCGCACACCGGTCGCGCCCGGCTCTCCTACCGCCGCGCCGCCGAACTCTTCACCGCCCACACCCGGGAGCTCGGGGAGGGATGGACGCTGCGGCGGCTACGACCGGGGCGGTAGCAACAAAGCGGCGGCCCCGGCCTGGAGCCGGGACCGCCGCGTCAACGCTCGTGGGAGTCAGCCGAGTTCTGCCGCGAAGCCGACGAACGCGGACCACTCGCTCTGGGAGAACCGGAACCGCGGGCCCTCCTTGTCCTTCGAGTCCCGCACGTGCACCGAGCCAGGGCCGTGGGCCACCTCGACGCAGTCAGGCCCCTCGTTCGTGCTGTAGCTGCTCTTGAACCACTCGAGCCCCGCAGGGCGGTCGACAGAAGGCTTGATCGTCATGTCTCTCCCAGAAGCTTCTCGATGAACGCCATCGACTCCCGAGGCGTGAGCGCCTGCGCTCGGATGGTCCCATACCTGATCTCAAGCGGGTGAACTTCTTTCCGCTCCGCGATCACGCGGCTGACCTGCTGCACTTCCACGTGCGCCACCTTGGGGCCGTCGCCGGCCTCGAACAGCCGGAAGGAACCGCCGATCCCGGCGTTGTCCTCTCGCCCGGTCGGCATCACCTGGATCTCGACGTTCCGCAACTGGCCGACCTCCAGCAGTCGTTCCAGCTGCCCGCGCAGAACCATCCTGCCACCCAACGGCCGACGCAGCGTCACCTCCTCCTGAACGAAGCTGAAGACAGTGGCCGGCCAACGGGTGAGGACGTGCTGGCGGGACATGCGGGCCGCCACCTGCCGTTCGGCCGTCTCCTCATCCAGCAACGGTCTGCGCGCGGTGAACAGCGCGCGAGTGTAGTCCTCGGTCTGCAACAAACCCTGGATCACGGAGTTGCTGTACGCCCCGATCTCGACCGCCTCGGCCTCCAGCTTGGCCAGGTCGCGGACCTTCTTCGGGTATCGCGCCGTGGTCAGGTCCTCCTTGAACGCGGACACCATCCCACCCGCGTTCACCGCCTCGTCGACCTTGTCCAGGAACTGTGCGGTCGGAATCCGCTGGCCGCACTCGACCTTCCCCACCAGCTCCTCGGAGAAGCCGATGGCGAGTCCCAGACCGGCCTGCGTGAGGCCCGTCCTCTCGCGCCACAACTGGATCTGCCGTGCGATCGTCCGCACGATCTCGTTCAGCTCTTCCCAGTCCTGCTGCTCGGTGCCACTCCCGGACAGCCCGGCTTCCACCGCCGTTGCACGCTCCTCTACGCCCGGATGTCACGCGCTGGAAGAATATGGCTACGCACCGTCGCGCCGCGCCGATATCGGTCGAATCCACCCGATCCAGCGTGGGACTCACGGCACCGCGCCCACCAAGTCCGCCCACCGAGTCCGCCCGCCGGCCCGCGAGCCGCTTCGGCGGGCGGACTCGGTGGGCGAAGCGGCGGTGACGTCACGGGCGGCGGCCGTTACGCAGCCGATGGACGAACGTGACACGACCGGCCGAGGACCGCGACACGGCCCTCCTACCGTCATCCACGACGCCCCGGCCGCACCGGCCGGAGAGCGTCCGCGACGAGGACGTACGCGTCCGGCGCCGACGACGTACGTCCCCCGACGCCACCACGCCCGGCCCCGCGAAGGGCACCGCGGACCGTACCGCGACCCGCACCGCGGGCCGGCGTCCACCACGTACCGACCGATGCAGATGGAGACACCCCGTATGAGCAGGAGCCGTACCCACTACTCGCCCACCCGCCGCGTCCTGGCCGCCTGCGCCCTGACCGGCGCCGCGCTGCTGGCCACCGTCACCGGCGGGCAGGCCTGGGCCGACGGCGTGCCGAAGCCGGCCGCCCCGAGCGTCGCCGCCCCCGACGCGCCGCGCGGTGACGCCACGAAGACCGCCACCCCCTCGGCGGCCCCGAAGACCGCCACCCCCACCCCGCAGGCCCCGTCGGCCCCGAAGGTCGACACCCCCCCGGCCCCCAACGGCCAGCCGCAGGTCCGTGAGGTACCCAAGGGCGCCGCGCAGGCCGGTGACGGCTCCGGCGCCTCCGACGGCTCCGGCCTGATGCTCGCCGGCGGCGGAGCCGTCGCGGCCGTCGGCGCCGCGGCCCTGGGCTTCGCCGTCCTGCGCCGCCGCTCCGGTGCGCGCGGCTGACACCGGTCCCGAGTCCGCCGGGCAC
>NZ_MSJQ01000097.1 GCF_014596515.1 Streptomyces sp. CBMA156 | reverse complement strand
CCGGGTCGCCCGCAGGGTCGCCCGCCGTCTGCTCGGCGCCTGCCGGGGCCACTCCGCCGAGCTGGAGCGCTCGGTCGCGAGCTGGGCCTCCGAGCAGGCCAGGACGGTCGACTACGGCCTGCGGATCGCCGCCCAGGAACAGGTCGGCCTCGCCTACGCCGGCTGGGACCGGCTGCTCACCAGGGTCGCGCTGCCCGCCTGGCGGCTCGGCCGCCACCCGGCCCACCTCAACGCCGGGGTGGTCGCCGCCCTCACCGAGCTGTCCCGCCGCGACCGGCTGGCCGACGGCTACGGCAGCCGGCTCGGCGACCGCCCCGCCTGCGACCTGCTGGAGGATCCGGGCACCGTCGACCGGGCGGTCTCCAGGCTCGCCGCCGAACTGTTCTTCGGCCGCCCGCCGGCCGGCAGCTGGCACGAGCTGGAGTGGGCCGACTACCCGGCCGAGGTGGTGGACGCCGGCTGGCGGGCGGGCGCCGCCACCCTCCAGACCGCCCTGGACCGGCTCGCCCCGCAGCCCCGTCCGGGGGCCCCGACGCTCACCCGGCTGCTGGGCCGGCTCGCCGAGGGCGACGGCGAACTGCTGGCCGCCGCGCTCGCCGCCCGGCCGGCCCGTACCGCCCCGGCCCCGCTGCTCGAACCCGAGCGCAGCGGCCGCGACCGGCTGGTCGACCACGTCACCGCGATGGTCTGCTGCGCGGCCGTGGACACCGCGGGCGGCGCCCCCGGCCTGGACTGGCTGGACGGTCCGGTGCTGCTGCTCGGCGGGGTCCGCCGCACCGACCTGGCCGGCCCGGTCGCCCAGGCCGTCGAGCAGGGCCAGGACGGACCGCTGCGCGTCTGGCTGGACGCCGCCGACGTCCGGCTGGAGAAACCCGTCCGCCTCTGACGTCCCAGGTGCCCCAGGAGGGCGCTCGGCGCCCCCGCGCGCGCCCCCGATTCGATCGGCCGCCGGAAGTCTTCGCAGGCCGGAGGCCCTCTCCGGGAGGCGCGCGAGATTCTCCGCCCCAATCGCTGCCGGAGGGTGACGTGACGGCAGCACTCTGTGGTGTATTAGAGCGCACGCACATCCGGGGGGCACGTGCCAGCCGGGCGGAAGTGCATCTGGGAGGGGCGCGTGGGGACCGAACTCAACCGCCGCTGGGAGTCGGGGACGCACGCCTACAGCGTCTCCGACCCCTTCGGCCAGGGCCCGCTGCCCTGGCTGCGCAGCCCGGACCAGTACCTCGCCGGGGCGGAGGGCGCCGTCCCCTGGTACGTCTCGGTGGACGCGCCGGGCCAGCAGTCGCTGACCGCGGGCACCAGGCCCAAGCCGCCGGTCGGCACCCCGCAGGGCGCCAACGACGTGGACCAGCAGATCAAGGGCTTCGCCTCGGCCGGGGTGGTCCGTCCCGGCGGCTCGGTGGACTTCCGGGTCACCGTCAACCCGCCCCGCGAGTTCACCGTGAACGTCTTCCGGATCGGCCACTACGGCGGCGACGGCGCCCGCCACATGACCTCCAGCCCGAACATCGCCGGACTCGTCCAGCCCGCCCCGCTGGTGGTGGACCGGACGGTCTCCTGCCACCACTGGTGGCACTCCTGGCGGCAGCAGATCCCGGCCCACTGGAAGCCCGGCGCGTACGTCGCCGTGCTGACCACCGCCGACATGCTGCACCGCAGCCACATCCCGTTCACCGTGCGGGACTTCGAGGACCAGGGGCGTGCCGCCGAGCTGCTCCTGGTGCTCCCGGACGTGACCTGGCAGGCGTACAACCTGTTCCCCGAGGACGGCCGCACCGGCGCCAGCCTCTACCACGCCTGGGACGGCCGGGGCGGGCTGGTCGGCGAGCCGGAGGCGGCCGTCACGGTCTCCTTCGACCGCCCGCACGCCACCGCCGGGCTGCCGCTGCACGTCGGCCACGCGTACGACTTCATCCGCTGGGCCGAGCGCTTCGGCTACGACCTCTCGTACGCCACCGCCGGCGACCTGCACGCCGGCCTGGTGGACGCGTCCGGGTACCGGGCGCTGGTGTTCCCCGGGCACGACGAGTACTGGTCGGAGCCGATGCGCCGGGCCGCCGAGCGGGCCAGGGACGACGGCACCTCGCTGGTGTTCCTCTCCGCCAACACCATGTACTGGCGGGTCGAGCTGACCGCCGCCGCCTCCGGCGAGCCCCACCGGCTGCTCAACTGCCGCAAGCGGCAGAAGGTCCTGCCGGGCAGCACGGCCGCGGGGGTGCCCGGGGCGGCCAGCGCGCTGTGGCGGGACGCGGGGGAGCCCGAGCAGCACCTGCTCGGGGTGCAGTACTCGGGGCGGGTCGCCGCGCCCGTCCCGCTGGTGGCCAGGCACACCGCGCACTGGCTGTGGGACGGCACCGGCCTCCAGGAGGGCGACGAGCTGCCCGGGCTGGTCGCCGGGGAGGCGGACCGCTACTACCCCAAGGTGGCGCTGCCCGAGCACGTCGAGCGGGTGCTGCTGGCGCACTCGCCGTACCAGGACCCGGCCGGCCGCACCCGCTACCAGGAGACCTCGCTGTACCGGGCGCCCAGCGGCGCGTACGTCTTCGCGGCCGGCACCTTCGCCTGGTCGCCCGCGCTGGGCCGCCCCGGGCTGACCGACGAGCGGATCCAGCGGGCCACCGCCAACCTGCTGGACCGGCTCTGCAAGAACTAGCGTGCGGTGGTCGTGAAAGACTGCGGGGGCAGTGACCTCCCCTTTCGCGGTGCCCCTGCCCGTGAACGACCCCTGAGGACTGAACACCTTGAGCGGATTTGTCACCAAGCCCGAGCCGGTCCAGGTACCCGGCCTGGTCCACCTGCACACCGGCAAGGTGCGCGACCTCTACCGCACCGGGTCGGGTGAGCTGGTCATGGTGGCCAGCGACCGGACGTCCGCCCACGACTGGGTGCTGCCGAACGAGATCCCCGACAAGGGCCGCGTCCTCACCCAGCTGTCGCTGTGGTGGTTCGAGCGGATCGCCGACATCGTCCCCAACCACGTGATCTCCACCGAGGTCCCGGCCGGTGCCCCGGCCGACTGGAAGGGCCGCACGCTGATCTGCCGCAGCCTGGAGATGATCCCGGTCGAGGCGGTTGCCCGCGGCTACCTGGCCGGCTCCGGCCTGGCCGAGTACCAGGAGAGCCGCACGGTCTGCGGCATCGCGCTGCCGGAGGGCCTGGAGAACAGCTCCGAGCTGCCCGCCCCGATCTACACCCCGGCGCTCAAGGCCGAGGTCGGCGAGCACGACGAGAACGTCCCCTACGAGGAGACCGCCCGCCGGATCGGCGCCGAGCTCGCCGCCCGGCTGCGCCGCACCACCCTGGACGTCTACGCCCGGGCCCGGGACATCGCCCGCGAGCGCGGCATCATCCTGGCCGACACCAAGTTCGAGTTCGGCCTGCTGGACGGCGAGCTGGTGATCGGCGACGAGGTGCTCACCCCGGACTCCTCCCGCTACTGGCCCGCCGACCGGTGGCAGCCCGGCCGGTCGCAGCCGTCCTTCGACAAGCAGCTGATCCGCGACTGGCTGGTCTCCCCGGCCTCCGGCTGGGACCGCTACAGCGAGCAGCCGCCGCCGGCGCTGCCGGCCGAGATCGTCGAGCAGACCCGTGCCAAGTACATCGAGGTGTACGAGCGGCTGACCGGCACCACCTGGGCCTGACGCCGCGGCGACGCCCGCGGGCGACGGCGGTGACTCAGATCCAGCCGTGCTCGCGGGCGATCCGCACCGCCGCGTGCCGGTTCTCCGCGCCCAGCTTGGTGGCCGCGGAGGACAGGTAGTTGCGCACGGTGCCCTGGGAGAGCGAGGCCCGCTCGGCGATCTCGGCGACCGGGGTGCCGTCGGCGGCCAGCTCCAGGACGTCCGTCTCGCGCGGGGTCAGCGGGGTCTCGCCGGCGCTGATCGCGTCGGCGGCCAGCTCCGGGTCCACGTACCGGCCGCCGGAGCGCACGGTGCGGATGATGCCGGCCAGGTCCGCCGCCGAGACGGTCTTCGGCAGGAAGCCGCGCACCCCCACCTCCAGCGCCCGCTTCAGGTAGCCCGGGCGGCCGTGCCCGGTGACGATCATGCAGCGGCAGTCCGGCAGCAGCAGCCGCAGCTGGGCGGCCACCTCGATGCCGTCCTTGCCCGGCATCTGGAGGTCCAGCACCGCGACGTCGGGGCGGTGCGCCTGGGCCATCGCCAGCGCCTCGGTCCCCGAGCCGGCCTGGGCGACCACCTCGATGTCGTCCTCCAGCGAGAGCAGCGCGGCCAGCGCGCCCCGGATCAGGTGCTCGTCGTCGGCGAGCAGGACGCGGACGGGCACGGCGTTCTCGGTCATCGGGCGGGCCTTCCTCGGCGTTCTTCGAACGGGCTCAGCACGGCAGCGGGACGGTGGCGAGCATCCGGAAGACGCCCGCCCCGGCGGGCGCCACGGTCAGCTCGCCGTCGTGGGCGGCGAGCCGCTCGCGCAGTCCGCGCAGCCCGGTGCCGCTGCCCTGGGAGGGGAACGGGATCTCGGGCACCCCGTCATTCTCCAGTTCCAGCACGGCCCGTCCGTCCTCGGTCCGCAGCCGGATCAGGCAGCGGCCGGCCTCGCTGTGCCGCAGCACGTTGGTGGTGGCCTCGCGGATCACCCAGCCGAACACCGACTGGACCGGGGGCGGCAGCTCGTCGGCGTGCTCGCCGAGGTCGATCTCGCAGGCGACGTCGGCCGAGCGCAGCACCGCGCGGGCGCCGATCGCCTCGGCGTGCAGGTCGGCGGTGCGGTAGCCGCGGATGACGTCCCTGACCTCGCGCTGCGACTCCTGGGCGATCTTCTGCACCTCGGCCATCTGGTCGGCGGCCTCCGCACGGCCCCGGCGGGCGAGCTGCACGGCGAGTTCGCTCTTCAGCGCGATGGTGGTGAGGTTGCGGCCCATCACGTCGTGCAGGTCGCGGGAGAAGCGCAGCCGCTCCTCGGCGACGGCCAGCCGGGACTGCGCCTCGCGGGCGGCGTCCAGCTCCCAGACGATCGAGGTCAGCCAGGCGAAGCTGCGGCAGCTGGCGCCGAGGAAGGCCATGCCGATGGTCAGCCCGGTCAGGTAGCCGGCGGTGCTCGCGGTGTCGATCCCGGCCAGCGCCGCGGCCGGGAGGACGGACGCCAGCATGCCCAGCCCGACGGCGGCGGCCCAGCGCGGGGTCAGCGCGACGCAGACCTGGCCGTGGGAGAAGAGCAGCAGACTGCTGGTGACGAACAGGGTGAAGGGCAGGCCTCCCGGGTTCTCCGCACTGCCGTGGGAGGGCCCGAACAGCAGGACGGTCCAGGAGCCGGCCACCGCGAGGCCGACCGAGAGGCCGGTCCAGAGCAGGTGGTCGGCGGGGCGGCCCAGGTAGTGGTCGAGGGCGACCCGGTAGGCCCGCAGCAGCACCAGGGTGACGGCGAGTCCGATCAGCAGGGAGATCCGGACGGCGGGGATGTTCTCGGGCTGGCCGGCGACGCTCCCGGCGGAGATCAGGACGCTCGGAAGGACGAAGAGCGCCATCAGGTAGAGCGACCAGCGCAGGTACAGCTCGGTGCGCTGGGGTTTGCTCAGGCCCGTCCAGCCGTGAAGCGGTGACCGCATTCTCATTTTCTTCCGCCCCAGTTCGATCACGATCTTGCCGGTGTCTTCATATCAGAGGCGTGGAAGGCGCTCATCCAATGGATGAGCGCCTTCCGTGGGCAGTGACCTTCGGGTCAGCGACGCGGCTCCCAGCGGAAGTAGCGCACCGCTCCCCAGACCGCCAGGCCCAGCCAGATGGTCCCGGTGACCAGGTGCGAGCCGGCGGCGCCCCAGGAGCCGGCGAAGTCGGTCGCCGGGGCCGAGCCGTCGGTGCCGAACCAGCCGATCCGGATCAGCTGGAAGGCCGGGGTGGTCGGCAGCAGGCGGCAGACGTCGGCCACCTGGGAGGGCATGACCTCCAGCGGGACGAACAGGCCGGAGCCGAGCTGCATGACCAGCATGACCGGCAGGGTGGTGATGCCCGCGCTCTCCACGGTCTTGGTGAAGGCGCTGGACAGCGCGGCCAGGGCGATCATGGTGCCCAGCGCCAGCAGCAGGCCGGCCAGCATCAGCAGCGGGTTGACCGGCACGGCCAGGTGCAGGCCGAGGCTGCCGCCGATCCCGATCAGGGCGGCCATCAGCAGGCCGAGCGTGAGCGAGGGGACGGCCGTGCCGAGCAGGATCTCGATGTCCCTGGCCTCGCCGGTGCGCAGCCGCTTGAGGACCAGCTCACCGCGCCGCCCGACGTACGCGGCGGTCAGGTTGTAGTACACGACGAAGGCCAGGATCATCCCGACCGAGCCGTAGACCAGCAGCGAGTCGACGTCCAGCCCGGGGTGGGACTCGGCCTGCGCCGACAGTGCGCCCCGGAGGGTGAAGATCAGGAACAGCGGCAGCGCCAGGGCGGTGAACAGGGCCGTCCGGTTGCGCAGCAGCAGGGTGGCCTCGGCCCGGCCCAGGGCGAGCAGCCGGCGGACGGCGGTGCTCCGCGGACCGGCGATGGCGGCGGGGGCGGCGGCGGTGGTGGTCATCGGGCGGATCCGATCAGGCGGCGGCGGGCGGGACGGGAGGCGGCGGCGGGCGCCTGCGGCGGGCTCTGGTGGGCGGCCTCGGAGGCGATCGCGAGGAAGGCCTCCTCCAGTGAGGCGCTGCGGGCGTCCAGGGCGCCGAGCGCGATGCCGTGGTGCCGGGCCCAGCCGAGCAGATCGGTGAGGGTGTCCTGGAGTCCGAGGGTCCGCACGGTGACCTTGCGGCCGTCGACGCCGAGTTCGGCCCCGGGCAGGACGGGCAGCGCGGTCCCGGTGAACTCGGGCAGTTCGAAGGTGATCCGGGAGGGGCGGTCGGCGATCACCTCGGCGACGGTGCCCGAGGTGACGACCCGGCCGCCGTGCATGATGGCCAGCCGGTCGGCCAGTTCCTCGGCCTCCTCCAGGTAGTGCGTGGTCAGCAGCACCGTGGTGCCCTGGGCACGCAGCTCGCGGACCAGCCGCCAGACGGAGGCCCGCGCCTCCGGGTCGAGGCCGGTGCTGGGCTCGTCCAGGAAGAGCACCTCGGGCCGGCCGAGCAGGGCCATCGCGAGGTCCAGCCGGCGCTTCTCGCCGCCGGACAGCTGCTTGACCCGGACGTCCGCGCGGTGGCCGAGGCCGACCAGCTCCAGCGCCTCCGCCACCGGGCGGGCGCCGCTGGTCATCCCGGCCCAGACCCGGCCGGTCTCGGCGGCGGTGAGCTCGCCGGGGAAGCCGCCCTCCTGGAGCATGATGCCGATCCGCGGGCGGACGGCGTCGCGCTCCTTGAAGGGGTCCCGGCCGAGCACCCGGACGGTGCCGCCGGTGGGAGCGGCCAGGCCCTCGATGACCTCCATGGTGGAGGTCTTGCCGGCCCCGTTGGTACCGAGCAGGGCGAAGAGCTCGCCGCGGCGGACGGTCAGGTCGACGCCGCGCACGGCGTGGTACCCGGTGGCGCCGCCGGCGTAGCGGCGGTGCAGGTCGGTGACCTCGATCACGTCTTCGCTGGGGCGGGAGGGCCGGCTCGTTTCCATGCCCCCAAGCCTTCCGCCGGCCGGGCCGGGCGGGCAGTGCGCGCCGTCATGACATCGCGGTGGGGATGCACGGGTCGGCGATGACAAATGTCATGGGCCGATATGCGGGAGGGAATGCCGAAGGGCCCCCTCTTCCGAGGGAGCCCTTCGTATCTGAGCGGACGACGAGATTCGAACTCGCGACCCTCACCTTGGCAAGGTGATGCTCTACCAACTGAGCCACGTCCGCAGGTCAAACTATTGAGTTGTGCTGTGCTCGCGCACTGCGAGCGGACGACGAGATTCGAACTCGCGACCCTCACCTTGGCAAGGTGATGCTCTACCAACTGAGCCACGTCCGCACGGTGCCTGGTGGGGCACCCGCCGCCTCTCCGGATCTCTCCGTTGCGGCGACGAGGAATACTCTACAGCATCGTTCGGGGTGGTCGCCCCACCCTTTCGGTCCAGGCGGGCGGGGCGACCGGGGACCGGAGTCCCGCGCGGCTCAGTTCGCCTCGGCGAAGGCCTCGTACACGTGCTTGGGGATGCGGCCGCGGGCCGGCAGTTCCATCCCGCGGGACAGGGCCCAGGCGCGGACCGCGGCCGGGTCGGGGGTGAGGGCGGTGCGGCGGAACGACTTTCCGGTGCGGCTCTGCCGGCGGCCGGCGGCGACGAACGGAGCGAGGGCCTCCCGCAGCTTTTCCGCGTTGTCCACGGACAGGTCGATCTCGTACGACTTCCCGTCGACGCCGAAGTGGACGGTTTCCGCGGCGGCACCGCCGTCCAGGTCGTCGGAGAGCGTGACAACTACACGCTGAGCCATGGGTGTCAATCCTCTCGGCAATTCGGCCACCGGTCCGCAGGGTCACGTCGGGGCCTGATGTGCACCAACTCGCGCAAGCACGTACGGGCAGGCCGGACGGCCCGCCTGATACGCAGCACTTGTCGCGACAGGTGGCCCTATTCTGCACCCGAAGGGGGTCGAAATCGAAGAGTCCGGCATTCTTTTCCGGATATTCACGTCTCTTCGCGGGACTCCTGGATACCGATGAGCGGGACGGGAGGATCTGTCCCCAAGTGCCGTATTCGGGTGTTCTCCGGGCGGCGCCGTTCCGGATGCCGAATCCGTGGAAACCGGCCGGACCGGACGGGGGGTCAGGGGTGTGGATCCCTTGCGGCGTAAGGGTCCCGAGTCTACGCGCGTCGCTATCCCCGGCCAGCAATCCTGCCCGGAACCACCGGTAGTCTGGAGTTCCCCCGCCTCACCGAAGACACCACCGGGAGTGCCAGTGGCACGCGTCGTAGTCGACGTCATGCTCAAGCCGGAGATCCTCGACCCCCAGGGCCAGGCGGTGCAGCGTGCACTGCCCCGTCTCGGATTCACCGGGATCGCCGACGTCCGCCAGGGCAAGCGTTTCGAGCTGGATGTGGAGGGCCCGGTCGACGACGCGGCGCTCGCCCGTATCCGCGAAGCCGCCGAGACCTTTCTCGCCAACACCGTGATCGAGGACTTCACGGTCCGCGTCGAGGAGGAGGGCAAGTGACCACCCGCGTCGGCGTCGTCACTTTCCCCGGCTCGCTCGACGACCGCGACGCCCAGCGTGCGGTCCGCCTGGCCGGCGCCGAGCCGGTCGCCCTCTGGCACCGTGACAAGGATCTCCACCAGGTCGACGCCGTCGTCCTGCCGGGCGGATTCAGTTACGGCGACTATCTGCGCTGCGGCGCGATCTCCCGCTTCTCGCCGGTGATGGAGACCGTCATCGAGCAGGCGAAGCTCGGAATGCCGTTGCTCGGTATCTGCAACGGCTTCCAGGTGCTCTGCGAATCGCACCTGCTGCCCGGTGCGCTCACCCGGAACGACTCGCTGCACTTCGTCTGCCGCGACCAGAAGCTGCGCGTCGAGAACGCCGGCACCGCCTGGACCCGGGATTACTCGGCCGGCCAGGAAATCGTCGTCCCGCTGAAGAACGGCGAGGGCCGGTTCGTCGCCCAGGAGCGGGTGCTGGACGAGCTGGAGGCCGAGGGCCGGGTCGTGGCCCGTTACGTGGACGTCAACCCGAACGGTTCGTACCGCGACATCGCCGGCATCACCAACGCCGCCGGCAATGTCGTCGGCCTGATGCCGCACCCGGAGCACGCCGTGGAGCCGCTCACCGGTCCGACCACCGACGGCCTGGGGTTCTTCACTTCCGTCCTGAAGCAGCTGGTGAACGCCTGATGAGCCTCGACACCGTCAAGAACGCCGAGCAGACCCCGGACGCCGCCCAGCCCTGGGCCGAACTCGGCCTCAAGCAGGACGAGTACGCGCGCATCCGGGAGATCCTCGGCCGCCGCCCGACCGGCGCCGAACTCGCCATGTACTCGGTCATGTGGTCGGAGCACTGTTCGTACAAGAGCAGCAAGGTCCACCTGAAGCAGTTCGGCGACAAGAAGCCGGATTCGGACGCGATGCTCGTCGGCATCGGCGAGAACGCCGGCGTCGTCGACGTCGGCCAGGGCTACGCGGTCACCTTCAAGGTCGAGTCGCACAACCACCCGTCGTACATCGAGCCCTACCAGGGCGCGGCCACCGGCATCGGCGGCATCGTGCGCGACATCCTGGCGATGGGCGCCCGCCCGGTCGCCGTGATGGACCCGCTGCGCTTCGGTGCCGCCGACCACCCGGACACCCGGCGCGTGCTGCCCGGGATCGTCGCCGGCATCGGCGGCTACGGCAACTGCCTGGGCCTGCCGAACATCGGCGGCGAGGTCGTCTTCGACTCCTGCTACCAGGGCAACCCGCTGGTCAACGCGCTGTGCGTGGGCGTCATGAAGCACGAGGACATCCACCTCGCGCAGGCCTCCGGCGCCGGCAACAAGGTCATCCTGTACGGAGCCCGCACCGGCGGCGACGGCATCGGCGGCGTCTCGGTGCTGGCCTCCGAGACCTTCGACGACACCAAGCCGGCCAAGCGCCCGGCCGTCCAGGTCGGCGACCCGTTCCAGGAGAAGCTCCTGATCGAGTGCACCCTGGAGATCTTCCGGGAGAAGCTCGTCAAGGGCATCCAGGACCTCGGCGGCGCCGGCCTGTCCTGCGCCACCAGCGAGCTGGCCTCGGCCGGCTCCGGCGGCATGCGGATCGAGCTCGACACCGTGCACCTGCGCGACCACACGCTCTCGCCTGAGGAGATCCTCATGAGCGAGTCGCAGGAGCGCATGTGCGCGATCGTGGAGCCCGACAAGGTCGACCGCTTCCTGGAGATCTGCGAGAAGTGGGACGTCATCGCCAACGTCATCGGTGAGGTGACCGACGGCGAGCGCCTGGAGATCTTCTGGCACGGCGAGCTCGTGGTGGACGTCCCGCCGCGCACCGTCGCCCACGAGGGCCCGACCTACCAGCGCCCGTACGCCCGCCCGAGCTGGCAGGACGCGCTCCAGGCCGACGCCCCGACCGCCGGGAGGCTGGCCCGCCCGACCACCGGCGAGGGCCTCAAGGCCGACCTGCTGAAGGTCGCGAGCCACCCGAACCAGGCTTCCAAGTCCTGGATCACCGACCAGTACGACCGCTACGTGCTCGGCAACACCGTGCTCTCGGCGGGCGAGGACTCGGGCATGATCCGGATCGACGACGAGACCAACCTCGGCGTCTCGGTCGCCACCGACGGCAACGGCCGCTTCGCGAAGCTGGACCCGTACACCGGCGCCCAGCTGGCCCTGGCCGAGGCGTACCGCAACGTCGCGGCCGGCGGTGCCAAGCCGCTCGCCGTCTCCGACTGCCTCAACTTCGGCTCCCCCGAGGACCCGGACGTGATGTGGCAGTTCGCCGAGGCCACCCGCGGCCTGGCGGACGCCTGCCTGGTGCTCGGCACCCCGGTCACCGGCGGCAACGTCTCGCTGTACAACCAGACCGGCGAGGTCGCCATCCACCCGACCCCGGTGGTCGCGGTGCTCGGCGTCATCGACGACGTCACCCGGCGCACCCCGGTCGCCTTCGCCGAGGAGGGGCAGCTGCTCTACCTGCTCGGCGACACCGCGGACGAGCTCGGCGGCTCGGCCTGGTCGCAGGCCGTCCACGACCACCTCGGCGGCCTGCCGCCCACGGTGGACCTGGAGCGCGAGCGGCTGCTCGGCGACATCCTGATCGCCGCCTCGCGCGACGGCATGATCGACGCCGCGCACGACCTGTCCGACGGCGGTCTCGGCCAGGCGCTGGTGGAGAGCTGCCTCAAGGGCGGTCACGGTGCGCGGATCGTCCTGCCCGAGGGCCTGGACCCGTTCGTCCTGCTGTTCTCGGAGTCGGCCGGCCGCGCCGTCGTGGCGGTGCCGCGCAGCGAGGAGCTCCGGTTCAACGACATGTGCACCGCGCGTGGCCTGCCGGCCACGCGGATCGGTGTCGTGGACGGCGACAGCCTGGACGTCCAGGGCCAGTTCAGCGTCTCGCTGGCGGAGCTGAAGGACGCCCACACCGGCGTCATCGAGGCCCTGCTGGCCTGACCCGCGTGACCCGAGGGGCGGACGGTCCGAAAGGACCGTCCGCCCCAAGGGCCCTGTCGGCGAACTCGCGTCTGCGGGGCGGCGTTGGGGCACGCACCTCGCCGCGTTGTCGTCGGTCGCCAATGGCCCCCAGCCTGGCGGCCGGGAGGTGCCCCCACCGCAGTGGCTCCCTCCTCCGCCTTGCGATGCACGCACCCCAACGCCGCCCCGCCCGCCCTCCGGGCGAACGACGGGAGTTCGCCGACAGGACCCAGGCGTATGTTGGGCCCATGCCTGCCAAGCCCCGTACCTACCAACCGCAGAAGGTCCGTGCCGCGCTGGCCGGCCAGACCCGGGCGCTGCGTGCCGCCGTGGACGCGCTCGGCACCGGGCAGCTGGACCTGCCGACCCGGCTGGGGCGGTGGCGGGTCCGTGAGCTGCTCGCCCACCTCGCCGTCCAGCTCGACCACGTCCCGGCACATCTGGACGACCTGCCGGAGGGCAGGCCGCCGCTGGACCTGCTGGGCTGGGTGGCCCGGGTCGGCAGCGTCGCGCCGCTGCTGGACGAGCAGGCCGGGCAGCGGCGCGCCGCGGAGTTCGACGGGGACGCGGCCTCGGTGGCGGCCGCCTTCGGGCGGGCCGCCGACGCGCTGGCCGACCTGCTGGAGCGGCCCGAAGCCGCCGACCCGGCGCGGCGGTTCGAGATCCGGCTGGGCTCGATGGCGCTCTCCGACATGCTGGTGACCAGGCTGGTGGAGACGGTCGTGCACGCCGACGACCTGGCCGCCGCGCTCGGCCTCGACGCCTTCCCTCACGACCGTCAGGCGGTCGCCGCCGTCACCCGGCTGCTGGCCGACGCGCTCGCCGACCAGGCGCCCGGTGGCGCGGTCGAGCTGCGCGTTCCGCCGTACGCGGTGGTGCAGGCGGTCGAGGGCCCCCGGCACACCCGGGGCACCCCGCCCAACGTGGTGGAGACCGACCCGCTGACCTGGATCCGGCTGGCCACCGGCCGGGCCGGCTGGGCGGCGGCGGTGGAGGCGGCCGCGGTGTCCGCCTCGGGGGAGCGCAGCGACCTGGGGGCGTACCTGCCGGTGCTGCGGTAGGGGACGTCAGCGCAGCCGGCCGGCCGGCGCCTCGGTGGCCTTGCGCAGCGGCTCTCCGGCGAGGGCCCGGTCCAGCTCGGTGCCGGTGCCGTCCTGGTAGAGCATCAGGACGAGGTCGCCCTCGCCCTTGAGCGCGATCCGGGCGAGTGCCGCTCCTTCGCTCCTGCCGGGGACGAGCTTGGTCTGCCCGGGCCCGGGCCGGTCGGTGGCGATCTGCTGGAGCTCGGCGACCGAGAGGCCGGCGGCGCGCTGGATGCCCGGCAGCATCAGGCGCGGCGAGCGCCTCGCCGAGGTCGAGGCCGAACGGGCAGGCACCCTGCCCGGTCCCGGAGTACCCGGCTCCGTCGCCTCCCGGCCCCGTCGCCCTACGGGACGGAGGGGCCGCTCTGGTAGGTGCCCTCCGCCGTGTACGGCCAGGCGTTGGGCGTACAGCCCTTGAGACCGTAGATCTGCTGCATCATCGCGGGCGCGGGCTTGCCGGGGCCGGGGCAGCCCTCGTGCCCGTGGCCGATCCGGTGGCCCACCTCGTGGTTGACGATCAGGGCCCGGTACTCCTCCAGCGGCCCGCTGAACTGGGGTGAACCGGTGTTCCAGCGCTTGGAGTTGACGAGCACCTGGTTGCCGACGTTGCAGTTGACCTCGCCGTGGGTGTCCAGGCCCGAGGCGCCGCAGATCCGGTCCACGGTGGCCGGCGAGGCGATCTTCACGGTGAAGTCGTACGAGCCGTTCGCGACCAGCCGGAAGCCGTTCTTGCGGTCGTTGGTCCAGCCGCGCTTGTCGCCGAGGATGCCGTGGATCTGTGTGGCGGCGGCCGTCGCGTCGATCCCGATGCCGTCCTCGACCTCGACCCGGTAGCGGCGCACGTTGCCGTGCCCGACCGGTTCGGCGGTGGCGGGGGCGACGGTGAAGGTGCCCGCGCCCTGGGCGGGGCCCGGGTCGGGCGCGGTGGGGGTGGGCGGTGCGGGGGCCGGCGGGGGCGGCGTGGTGCGGGTCGAGGCGGCCGGGTAACCCGTTCGGGTGCTCGCGGCCGATCCGGCGGGCGGGCCCCCTGAACCTCTGCTGAGCTGGGTCGGTTCCCAATCGTCGACGACCCCGGCGGAGGTGGCCGTGTCCGTGGAACGCGCGCCCGGCGAGCAGCGGCGGCCGGACCACCGCAGGCCGTACCTGATGCTGCCGCCGGGCCTGCGGCAGGCGGCGGCCTGGTCGGTGGCGGTGATCGTGCTGCTCGCCGTCGCCTCGCTGGTGGTCTTCGCGCTGGTCGAACTGCGGGCCGCCACCGTGCCGATCGTGCTGGCGCTGCTCGGGGCCTCGCTGCTCTACCCGGTGGTGCCGTGGCTGGTGCGCCGGGGCGTCGGGCGGGGCCTGGCCGCCGGGCTGACCTGCACGGTGCTGGTCGCCGCCGTCGGCGGGGTGATCGCGCTGCTGGTCAACTCCCTGGTGCACAGTGCCCCGCAGATCGCCTCCTCGCTCCAGGAGGCCGGGGAGCGGCTGGCCGACTGGCTGGGCCCGCTCGGGGCGAAGATCCAGCACGCGCTGAGCAACGCCAAGGGCGAGACCAACTCGCTGGTGTCCACGCTCACCAACGGGGTGCTCTCCGGGCTGGGCCTGCTCACCCAGCTGATCGCCGGCGGGGTGCTGTCGCTCGCGCTGGTGTTCTTCTTCCTCAGGGACGGCCACCGCACCGGCGACGCCATCCGGTCCTACCTGCCCGAGCGCAGCGCCGCGACCGTGATCGCCTGCGCGGAGCGGGCGTTCGACGCGATGGCCGGGTTCATGCGCGGCACCACGATGATCGCCCTGATCGACGCGGGCTTCATCACCATCGGCCTGGTCGCCCTGGGGGTGCCGGGTGCGCCTGGGCTGGGCGCGCTGGTCTTCATGGGCGCCTACATCCCGTTCGTCGGCGCCTTCCTGTCCGGCACGGTGGCCGTCCTGGTGGCCCTCGCCGACGGCGGCCTCGGCACGGCGCTCTGGGCGCTCGGGGTGGTCCTCGCGGTGCAGCTGATCGAGGGCAACGTCCTCCAGCCGGTCATCCAGAGCCGGACGGTGGAGCTGCACCCGGCCACCATCATGGTCGCCGTGGTGGCCGGCTCCGGGATCGCCGGGATCATCGGCGCCCTGCTCGCCGTCCCGGTCTGCGCGGCCGGAGTGGGCGTCATCTCGGTCCTGCGCGCCGACCCGGGGCGGGCGGTGGAGGCGGGGGAGTAGGAGGGCACCGCCCGGATATCGGTTGCCGTCGGTGCGGCGGGCGTGGAAAGATCGCTAACGCGACAATGGTCGCAATAGCTGGGGGAGGGGTCGGATGGAACTGATCGAGGTGGCCGAGGCGGGGGCCGGGCCGTACGGGGTGGCCGTGGGGCCCGACGGGGGTGTCTGGTTCACGCTGGTGCACGCCGGGGAGGTCGGGCGGCTGGCTCCCGACGGCGGGGTGGAGCGCTTCGGGCTCGGGGCGCCGGGGTGCGGGCCCGCGGTGATCACCGCAGGGCCCGACGGGGCGCTGTGGTTCAGCCGGATGCGGGACCACCGGATCGGGCGGATCACGGTGGGCGGGGAGACGGGCTCGTTCGCGGTGCCGACGGCGGACGCCGGGCCGTACGGGATCGCCGCCGGGCCCGACGGCGCGCTCTGGTTCACCGAGCTGAACGCGGACCGGGTCGGGCGGATCACCGTGCGGGGCGAGGTGGCGGAGTACCCGCTGCCGCTCGCCGGGGCCTTCCCGTCGCTGATCACCGCGGGCCCGGACGGCGCCCTGTGGTGCACCCTCAACCAGGCCGACGCGGTGGCGCGGATCGGGACGGACGGCGACGTGACCGTCCACCGGCTGCCGACCGGGGGCACCGCGCCCGTCGGCATCACCGCGGGGGCGGACGGGGCGCTCTGGTACGTCGGCATCGGCGGCGGGCTGGTCGGGCGGATCACCGTGGACGGCGAGGTGACGGAGTACCCGCTGGCCGACCGCTCGGCCAGGCCGCACGCGATCGCGGCCGGGCCGGACGGCCGGCTCTGGTTCACCGAGTGGGGCGCCGGGCGGATCGGGGTGCTCACCCCGGACGGGCGGCTGGACGGCCACCCCGTCCCGGGCGAGGGCGCCGAGCCGCACGGCATCGCCGTCGCCCCGGACGGCACGGTGTACGCGGCGCTGGAGCGCGGGCAGCTCGCCCGGCTGGACGCCCGGCGCTACTGACGGCGCAGCAGCTCCTCCAGGTCGGCGAGCAGGCCGAGGGCGGCGGCGCGGTCGGGGACCGGCTCCGGGGCGGGGGAGCGTTCGGCGATCACCCGCAGGGCGGCGGCGGCCTGGCGGGCGAACATCGCCAGCAGGTCCAGTTCGGGCAGGCCGGCGCGGGTCTGCGGGGCCGGGTCCAGCACTTCCAGGACGCCGAGCACCCGGCTGCCGTGGGTGAGCGGGGCGGCCATCAGCGCGGTCGGGACGTACGCGGTGGACTCGGCGAAGTCCCGGTCGAAGGTGCGGTTGGCGCCCAGGTCGTCCACCACCATCGGCTCGCCCGAGGCGGCCACCCAGCCGGCGATCCCCCGGCCGGCCGGGAAGCGGCGGCCCACCAGCGACTCCTCGCCGCGCCCGGACACGGCCTGGAACACCAGCTCCCCGGCCGTCTCGTCGAGCAGGCACACCGAGCCGGCCTCGGCGCCGAAGATCGCCCGGGCGACGTCCACCACGGACTGCAGCAGCTCGCGGGCCAGCGGGTCGACGGCGGGGTCAGTGCTGAGGGTCATCGGGCGCCTCCGGGGTGGGGGTGGAAGGGACCTGGACGTTGGCCGCGGTGAGGTAGAGCGCGCTCTTCAGCTGGAAGGTGGTCAGCCTCGGCCGGCGGGACAGGATGCGGGCGCAGAGCCCGGCCACGTACGGGGTCGCGAAGCTGTTGCCGGTGGTGCGGATGGTGGCGCCGCCGAGCCAGGGCACCCGGACGTTCCGGCCGGGGGCGAAGAACTCCACCGGCGGCGCCGGGTTGTACAGGTGCAGGTCCGGGTCGTCCTCCTGGTGGCTGCCCACCGAGATGACCGAGGAGAACCGCCAGGGGAAGCTCTCCACCGGGGTGTTGTGGGCGGAGGCGACGATCGCGGTGCGGGCGAAGAAGGCGTCGTCGGCGATCGCGTGCAGCTGCTCCAGGAAGCGGGTCCTGGTGGTGGAGAGGCTGAGGTTGACCACGTCGAAGCCCTGGTCGACGGCCCAGCGCAGTCCGGCGATCAGCATGTCGCCGGTGCCGGTGAAGCGCTCGCCGAGGACCCGGACGCTGTAGAGCTCGCAGTCCGGGGCGGTGCGGCGGATGATGCCCGCGCAGGCGGTGCCGTGCCCGCAGGTGTCCCCGGCGGTGTCGGGGCGGACGGTCGGTTCCCTGGTGACCGGGTCCTTGGTCACCGCCCAGGAGCCCTGGAGCGGACCGACCAGCGGGTGGTCCGGCTCGACCCCGGAGTCGACCACGCAGACCCGCACGCCCTTGCCGGTGCCCTCGCCGTCGGTTTCCTCACGGCCGGAGGAGACGGCGTCGGCGAGCACCGGGAGGTCGGCGGGGGCGCGGTCGCGCAGGCTCCAGGTGAGGCCGCCTCCGCCGCTCACCGGGTGCCGCCGAGCCGCTCGGCCCGCCGCACACCGGGCAGGTGGCCCTTGGCGGCGAAGCGGTCCCCGGCGATGGCGGCGGCCGGCCGGTGAAGCGCTCGCCGAGGACCCGGACGCTGTAGAGCTCGCAGTCCGGGGCGGTGCGGCGGATGATGCCCGCGCAGGCGGTGCCGTGCCCGCAGGTGTCCCCGGCGGTGTCGGGGCGGACGGTCGGTTCCCTGGTGACCGGGTCCTTGGTCACCGCCCAGGAGCCCTGGAGCGGACCGACCAGCGGGTGGTCCGGCTCGACCCCGGAGTCGACCACGCAGACCCGCACGCCCTTGCCGGTGCCCTCGCCGTCGGTTTCCTCACGGCCGGAGGAGACGGCGTCGGCGAGCACCGGGAGGTCGGCGGGGGCGCGGTCGCGCAGGCTCCAGGTGAGGCCGCCTCCGCCGCTCACCGGGTGCCGCCGAGCCGCTCGGCCCGCCGCACACCGGGCAGGTGGCCCTTGGCGGCGAAGCGGTCCCCGGCGATGGCGGCGGCCGCCGCG
>NZ_MSJQ01000096.1 GCF_014596515.1 Streptomyces sp. CBMA156 | reverse complement strand
CCCCACCGCCCGCAGCACGGCGGGGACCACCGGCACCGCCCCCACCATCGGCCGGGTGCCGATCCAGAGCCGCCGCCCGCCGGTCGCGGTCGAGCCGGCCTACACCGACCAGGCCCGCGAGTCCCGGCCCACCCTGCGGGTCGGCCGCGGCGACATCGCCGCCATCCGCGCCGTCGGCGACCTCTTCCGGGCGCTCGACCACGCCTACGGCGGCGGCCACGCCCGCCAGGCGCTGGTCCGCTACCTGGAGAGCGAGGCCGAGCCGATGCTGCGCGGCCGCTACGGCGAGCAGATCGGCCGGGCCCTGTTCGGGGCGGTCGCCGACCTCACCAGACTGGCCGGCTGGACGTCCTTCGACATCGCCGCGCACGGCCTCGCCCAGCGCTACTTCGTCCAGGCGCTGCGTCTCTCCCAGGCCGCCGGGGACCGCGCGCTCGGCGGCTACGTGCTGGTGACGATGAGCCAGCAGGCCGTCCACCTCGGCCACGGCCGGGAGGCGGTCCAGCTCGCCCGGGTCGCCCAGCAGGGCGTGGGCACCGCCGTGCCGCCGGTGGTCCAGTCGCTGATGCACGCCGCCGAGGCCCGCGGCCACGGCCTGCTGGGCGACGTGCGGTCCTGCACCACCGCCCTGGTGCGGGCCGAACGCTCCCTGGCCGCGGCCCGGTCCGGCGACGAACTGCCCTCCTGGGCGCGCTACTTCGACGAGGCCCAGCTCTCCGACGAGTTCGCCCACTGCTACCGCGACCTCCAGCAGTGGCGGACGGCCGCGCAGCACGCCGAGAAGTCGCTGCGGCTGCGCTCGCCCGCCTACGCCCGCAGCCGGATCTTCTGCCGCCTGGTGCTCGCCACCGCCAGGCTCGGCATGGGGGACCTCGACGAGGCCTGCACCATGGCCACCGACGCGCTGCGGGCGGCGGGGGAGATGCGCTCGGCCCGCTCGCTGGAGTACGTCCGGGACTTCCACCGCCGCCTCACCCCGTACCGCGGCAGCCCGGTGGCCCGCGCCTTCGAGGAGACGGCCAGGCAGGCGGGGGTGATCTGAGCGGCCGGGTACGCGGGGGCCCGGCCCTCGGCCGCTCGGCGTCGAGCACCACTGCCACCGGGACCGGCCACGCGGTGCCCGCCCGGTTCCGGCGGGCCGGAGCCGGTCCCGGAGCCGGAGCCGGCCGGGTCGTCGACGTGCCCCGGCCCGGTACGTCCCGGCCGGTCAGGAGCCGAGCGCGATCCCGGACACGGCGGTCGGGAGGGCGGTCGGGACGGCGGCCGGGTACGACGACCCACCGCGGCAGCCGGTCGGCGAGCAGCGGGGCGGCCACGGCTGCGGCGGGGATCGGGATCAGGGCCGGTCGCTGGGCGGTGGCGCTCACCGCGCGACCGGCCGAGTGGTCGGAATCATCCGATGAACGGTCAGACCGATCGGAACAGGCGGAACGGTCGGAACAGACGGACCGATCGGAACAGGCGGAACGGGCGCGTCGGCGTCCCGGCACGCCGTCGGTCTGTCACCCCGGCAGACCGCTGGTGTGGGGGAAGCCTCGACGTGCCGGCAGCGGGCCTGCCGGCCGCTGGCCGGGGCCGTCAGGCCGCCGCCTCGGCCTCCCTGGCGTCGGCCGGGACGCCGAGGTCGCGCAGCACCGCCTCTGCCGCCCGCCGCCCGGAGACCAGCGCGCCCTGCACGGTGCTGGTGTCCCGGTGGTCCCCGGCGACGTACAGCCCGGCCAGCAGCCGTACCGGACGCCGGGGGTTGTGCGGCGGCGGCATGGCGGGCAGCGCGTCCGGGACGTGCCGTACGCCGAGGAACTGCCACCCCGTCGTCGAGGTGCCGTACAGCGCGGCCAGCCGGGTCCGGACGGCCGGTTCCAGCCCGGCCGGGCCGCTCGCGTCGAAGGTGCGCCGCCCGAGCACGGTGGTGGCGATCAGCGCCTGGCCGGCCGGGGCGTAGGACGGGTGCAGCTCGCTGAGCACCAGCGAGTGCGAGACCAGTGGCGGGTGCCCGTTCGGCCGGTCGCCGTCGAGCAGCAGGACGGCCTCGCCCAGCGGGGCGCGGTCGGCCGCGTGGTAGAAGGTCGTGACGGAGTGGAAGTCCGGCAGCCGTAGCCCGGGCAGCAGTTCGGCGGCGGAGCGGGCGTCGGTGGCGACGATCACGGCCTGGGCGCCGATCCGCCCGTGCGCGAGGGTCTCCACGCCGTCCGCGGCGATCGAGCCGACCTGGATCCGGGTGCGGACGGTGCCGGCGGGCAGGGCGGCGGCCAGCTGGGCCGGTACCGCCGCGATGCCGCCGGCGGGCAGACAGAGCCGGCCGCGCGCGTACGAGCGCAGCACCAGGTCGGCGATCCGGCTGCTGGTGCCGAGCGCCGGATCGGAGAGCAGCGCGCTGAGCAGCGGGCGCAGGAAGCCGTCCACGGTGCGCGGGGCGAGGCCGTGGCCGGCCAGCGCGCGGGCGGCGGTGGTCTCCGGCCTGGCCTGGAGCCGGCCGACCGGGGTGGTGGCGAGCCGGCCGAGCCAGCCGGCCAGCCGGGCCTTGTCCAGCGGACTGCCGAGCGGGGCCCGGGTGGTGGCCTGCCGGGCGACGGTGAGCTGGGGGTCCCCGGCGCGGTACCGGCGGCCGGCGCTGTGCACCAGTACGCCGGGCGCGAGCGGGCGCAGGTCGAGGCGGTCGAGGTCGAGCGTGCGGCGCAGCTCGGGGAAGGCGGTGTTCAGCAGGTGGCTGCCGTCGTCGAGCCGGAATCCGTCCTGCTCGCGGGTGGCCATCCGGCCGCCGATCCGGTCGGTGCTCTCCAGGACCTGAACGGCGAGGCCGTGGCCGGTGAGCGCGCGGGCGGCGGCCAGGCCCGCGAGTCCGGCACCGACCACGACGACGTCCGGGTCGGACGTCCGACGGGCACGGCGGGTGAAGTCGTACGTGGGCACTGGCGTGCTCCCTCCCTGGTCCCGGGGCTCCGGCCGACGCAGGCAGCGGGGTGCCGGGACACGGTCCGTGGAGGGTGATGCCCAGTCAGTGTGAGCATCAGACAAGCGCGTCGGACCGGATCCGAGGGGAAGGGCGGGTTGTGCGGCACCGGGCAGGACGCCGGTCACGGACAGTGCGCCGTGGCGGCCGGGTTCGGGGGTCGGCGGGCGCGTACGGTCACCGGGGGCGTGCGACGCGCCCGCCGCGTGCTCCCGTGCGCCCCCTTCCCGGGCCCCCTTCAGCCACGTTCGGCATATGCCCCTGGCCAGGGCGAATGCCGTAGTCGGAGTACGCACGGCCGCGCACCACCCGCACGCGCGCCAACCCGCCCCGCGCGCGCAGCCACCTCGCGCGCCCGCCCGGTCGACACCCACGGTCGGCACTCATGGCCGGACAGCTTGCCCACCCGCCCCGGCGCCCGGCCCCACCCGCCCCGGGTGCCCCGTCACATCGCCGCGAGCACCGCCGAGTACACGTCCGGGTGGGTGAAGCGGAAGCCCGCGTCCAGCAGCCGCCGCGGCACCACCCGGTGGCTGCCGACCACCTCGACCGCCAGCTCGCCCAGCACCGCCCTGAGCACCGCCTCCGGCACCGGGAACGGCGTCGGCCGCCGCAGCGCCCGGCCGAGCGCGGTGGTCAGCTCGGCGTTGGTCGCGGGGTTCGGCGCGGTGAGGTTGAAGGCGCCGGAGAGGTCGTCGTGGTCGATCAGGAACCGCAGCGCGGCCACCTCGTCGTGCAGCGAGATGAAGCTCCAGTACTGCCGTCCGTCGCCGAGCCGCCCGCCGAGGCCGAGCTTGAACAGCGGGAACAGCCGCCCGCCCGCCCCGCCGCTGGTGGAGAGCACCATCCCGGTGCGCGGGTGGACGACCCGGATCCCGGCCCGCTCGGCCGGCCGGGCGGCGTCCTCCCACTCCCGGCAGACCTCGGCCAGGAAGTCGTCACCGGCGGGCGAGTCCTCGTCGATCACCCGGTCGCCGGTCTGCCCGTACCAGCCGACCGCGGAGGCGCTCACGAGCACCTGCGGCGGCTCCTTGAGCCCGGCCAGCGCGACCGCCAGCGTCTCGGTGCCGTACACCCGGCTCTCCCGGATCTCCCGCTTGTAGGAGTCCGTCCAGCGGCGGTCGCCGACCCCGGCGCCGGCCAGGTGCACCACGGCCTGGACGCCGGTCAGCCCGTCCCGCTCGACCTCGCCGAGCAGCGGGTTCCAGCCGATCGCGGTGCTGCCGTCCGGCCGTGGGCCCGTCTTCGACCGGTGCCGGACCAGCCGGACCACCTCATGGCCGTCCGCCAGCAGGGAGCGGACGAGCGCCGAACCGATCAGACCCGTGGAACCCGTGACAGCGATGCGCATGCGCCCATCCTCGCAGCTCCCGCGCGTTTCCGGCCGCCTGTCACGTTCGGACGCGTCTCACTAGCATGGCGCGCATGTCTGACGACGATCTGATCATCCGTACGGCGCGCAGCGAGGACGAGCGCGAGCTGGCCGTCCTCAACCACGCGGCCTGGTCCGTCCGGTCCGACGTCTCCCCGCGACCGCCCGTCGAGGACCCGCTCTTCGACGAGCGGCGCACCCCAGGGCAGTTCCTGCTGGCCGTGCTGGACGGCCGGATCGTCGGCTACGTCCGCCAGGTCCCGCCCACCCCACTGGCGAGCAACCGTCACGTGCGGCAGATCCAGGGCCTGGCCGTCGACGGCACCGTCCGCGGCCGGGGCATCGGCCGCCGCCTGGTCGAGGCGGCCTGCGAGGCGGCCAGGGCCGAGGGCGCCCGCCGGATGACCCTGCGGGTGCTCGGCTGGAACGCCCCGGCCCGCCGCCTCTACGAGGGCTGCGGCTTCGTCGTCGAGGGCTCGCTGGCCGAGGAGTTCCTGATCGACGGGCAGTACGTGGACGACATCTGGATGGCCCGCCGACTGGCCGGCTGAGCCTGCCGGGGCCCGCTCGCCGGGCCACCGGGACCGGCTCGGCGGACGCGGCCGTCCACCGTCTCCCCGGCGGTGCAGAGTCGTGACGGTCCCGCGCTGTCCGGCCCGCCGCCGCGCCGGGTACCGTTTCGCCCGTGAGCAACTCGACGCCTCCCGGGTGGTACCCGGTCCCGGGTGCGGACGGCACCCCCGGTCACGAGCGCTGGTGGGACGGCAACGCCTGGACCAGTGAGGTACGACCGCTTCAGGGCGGCGTCGCGGGCGGGTTCGCCGAAGCCCCCACCCAGCCCTGGGCGCCGTCCGACCAGCGGCCCGACTACGGCTACCCGGGCGGACCGGCGGCCCCGGCCTACGGCTACCCGGGACAGGACGCCTACCAGGCCCAACCCCAGGCCCAGGGCGGCTACCCCGCCCAGGCGCAGGGCGGCTACCCCGCCCAGGGCGCGGGCTACGGCTACCCGGGCCCCGGCTACCCGCCGCCCCCACCCAAGCCGAAGACCGGCCTGATCGTCGGCATCGCGGTCGGCGTGCTGGCCGTGGGCGGGATCGCCGCCGGGATCGTGTTCAGCGGCGGCGGGGGCGACCCGACGGCGGACCCGACCCCGAACCCCACGGTCACCGTGACCCAGAGCAGCAGCCCCTCGTCGAGCCCCAGTCCGTCGTCGAGCCCCAGCCCGATCGTGCCCCCTCCCACGCCCAAGCCCCTGCCGGTGGTCAAGAGCACCGTCCCCGACGCGCAGCACTCGATCACGGTGCCGGTCTTCGAGGGCTGGGAGGTGACGAGCACCCCGCCGCACTCGTCGGTCTACCTCGGCACCGGCCGCTACACCTGCCCGGACGGCAGCCAGTGCATCCGCGGCCAGTTCTCGGTCGAGAAGGACACCATCGAGGGCTCCACGCCCAAGGGTGCCGCGGATGCCCAGATGCCCGTCTACGCCGGGCAGATCTTCTCCGGGATCAGCTCCCACACCGACTCCGGCTCGGGCTACGTCAGCGTGGCCGGCGTGCTCGGCTACGCCACCCGCTGGCACGTCCGCACCACGGACGGCACCCAGGGCCACGTGCTGCTGGTCGCCCTCCCGGCCAAGGGCGGCGGCTACGTGGTCATGGAGGGCGGCGTGGACGACAACCCGGCCGCGCCGGACGTCTCGGTGCTGGACCAGATCCTCAAGGGCATCAAGCAGGACAGCTCGTCGGGCAGCAGCACCTGACGCGTCCCCAGGGCGTGGCTAGTCCCCGTACCGCTCCCAGAGCTTGGGGAAGCGCTTCGCCATGACGTCCGGGTCGTCGAAGTCCAGCACCGGCCCGGCCGGCCGGTCGGCCTGCCGCCCGCCCACCTCGGGCAGCGGCAGCCCGGTCAGCCGCTCGTACGCCTCGTCGGCCGCGTAGCCGAGGTCCTCGGCCTCGCCGTCCTCCTCCTCGTCGAACTCGGGCAGCAGGTCCGCCAGGTCGTCAGGCTCGGTCAGCCCGCCCTCGAAGACCTCCCGGCCCTGGCCGATCAGCCAGGACCTGAAGTAGTCGAAGGTGTCGTCGGAGGCGCCGTCGAGCAGCAGGTAGGCCGCGCCCCAGAGGTCGTAGCGGTGGGCGCGCCCGAAGCGCGCCTGGAACAGCCGGGCGAAGTCGATCACGTCGTCCGGGGTCAGCTGGAGGAGCCGTTCCACCAGGAGGTCGGCCTGCTCGTCGGGGTCGCCGTCGGCGGCCTCCCGGGTCTCGTCGATGATCTGCCAGAAGTCGGTCTCGTCCATCACCGCTCCAGCATCCCCGTTCGGCCGCGTCCGCGCATGCCACGACTCGGTTCATGCCCACGACTCGGTACGACCGGGGGCCGGGAACGGCGGAACCCCGCGCCGTCCGGGGACGACGCGGGGTTCCGCGGGGACCTGGTGGGGTCAGAGGCCGAGCTCGACCTCGAACTCGCCGGCCTCCAGGATCTCCTTGACCGAGACCAGGTAGCGGGCGGCGTCGGCGCCGTCCACCAGGCGGTGGTCGTAGGAGAGCGACAGGTAGACCATGTCGCGGATGCCGATGGCGGTGCCGCCGTCGGCCTCGATGACCACCGGGCGCTTGACGGTGGCGCCGATGCCCAGGATGGCGACCTGGTTCGGCGGCACGATCACGGTGTCGAAGAGCGCACCGCGCGAGCCGGTGTTGCTGATCGTGAAGGTGGCACCGGACAGCTCGTCCGGGGTGATCTTGCTGTCGCGGACCTTGGTGGCCAGCTCGGCGGTCTTCTTCGAGATGCCGGCGATGTTGAGGTCGCCCGCACCCTTGATGACCGGGGTCATCAGACCCTTCTCCGAGTCCACCGCGATACCGATGTTCTCGGTGTCGAAGTAGGTGACGGTGCCCTCGGCGTCGTTGATCCGCGCGTTGACGACCGCGTGGACCTTGAGCGCCTGGGCGGCGGCCTTCACGAAGAACGGCATCGGGGAGAGCTTGACGCCCTCGCGGGCCTGGAAGCCCTCCTTGGCCTTGCCGCGCAGCGACATGATCTTGGTGACGTCCACCTCGACCACGCTGGTCAGCTGGGCCTGCTCGTGCAGCGCCTTCAGCATGTTGTCGCCGATGACCTTGCGCATGCGGGTCATCTTGACCGTCTGGCCGCGCAGGGCGGACGGAGCGGCGGCGGCCTTCGGCGCGGCGGCCGGAGCGGCAGCGGCGACCGGGGCCGGAGCGGCCTTGGCGGCC
>NZ_MSJQ01000095.1 GCF_014596515.1 Streptomyces sp. CBMA156 | reverse complement strand
GGCACCGCCGACTGCCGCCTCGTCCCGATCCGGGAGGCGGTCGACCTCGCCGAACAGATCCTGCGCCGCGTCCGCCCCTGAAACCCGCCTTCGTTTCCACCTCCGCTCTTCGATCCCACCGTTTCCCACCCCCCCCCCCCCCCCCCCCCCCCCCCCCCCCCCCCCCCCCCCCCCCCCCCCCCCCCCCCCCCCGCCGGCCGGCCCCGCCGCGGGCGGCCGCGCCACCGCGCTCGGACGCCCGGATCAGCGGGCCGACGGCGGTACGGCTCAGCGCGTGGCAGAACGGCACCAGCACCGCCATCGCGATCGGCGCCAGCAGCAGCACCACGGCGACGGCGAGCGCGAAGCCGCCGATCACGTCGGTGGGGTAGTGGACGCCCATGAACATCCGGCAGAAGCCCTGGAGGAGGGCCAGCCCGCCGGCGATCCAGCCGAGCCTGCGGTTCACCAGGAACAGCCCCACCGCGACGCCCATGGTCATGGTCGAGTGGTCGCTGACGAAGGAGTGGGTGCCGGCCTTGCCCTCCACCAGCACCAGCAGTCCAGGATGGTCGACGAAGGGGCGCGGGCGGTCGACGATCGCGGCGATCGGCAGGTTGGCCAGCTCGGCGACGGCCACCGAGAGCGGCACCCAGAGCAGCCCGGCCATCGCCACCGGCGCGTCCGGACGGCGCCTGGCCTGGAGCCAGGCCACCAGGCCGAGCATCGCCAGGCCGATCAGGATGCCGTACTCGCCGATCCACGAGACCAGGTGGTCCAGCCACTGCGGGGAGCGCTTGGCCAGGCCGTTGACGGCGTAGAGCAGGTCGAGGTCGGGGTTGGTCGTGTCGGCAAGCGGCGTCGACACGCCGCACCTCCTTCTGGTCCGCTGCACCTGTACGTTCCCGCCGGGGCCCGCCCGGCGCGGGGAGCTGACGGGGGACCACCGGACCCAACGTCATCGCCGGGACACAGCGTTCCATGGAAACGCGCGGTTATGGAAACGTGACTCAGCGTCCACAGTGCGCACACAGGTCCCGGTCGTCCCCGCTGTCCCGGCCGTCCCGGGGCTACCGTCCCGCCCCGGTGGGGCTCACCCCGGCCGGTGCGAGCGGGGCGGCCGCGGCGGCCGCGGCGGCCCGGACAGGGGTCGCCGGGGCGTTGCCCGGTGTGCCGCCCCCGCTTCCGGCGGGGGTGGTGGGCGCCGTCTCGCTCGGGCGGCTCGGGGCGTTGACCGCGCCGTCGCCGTTGCGGGTCGGCAGTGCCTGGGCGCCGTCCGAGGTGACCCGGGTCGCGCCGATGTACTCCCTGCTGTCGATCTTGTCGTAGCGGATCACCGCCCCGGTGTGCGGCGCGTTGATCATGTAGCCGCCGCCGACGTAGATCCCGACGTGGTGGATGCTCCGCGGATCGCCCAGGTCCGTCGCCCAGAACACCAGGTCGCCCGGCCGCAGCTGATCGCGCGACGGGTGCGGCCCGGCGTACCACTGGTCGTTGGCCACCCGGGGCAGCGTGATGCCCACGCTGGCGAACGCGGCCTGGGTCAGGCCCGAGCAGTCGAACCGACCGTTCTGCGAGGGCAGGCCGTCGCCGCCCCACAGGTACGGGGTGCCGAGCTTGGTCTGCGCGAAGTAGATCGCGGCCGCCGACTGCGGGGACGCCTCCACCGGCGCGGCCGGCGAATCCGGCGCGGTGAAGCTGCGGGCCATCGCCTGGATGTTCCGCACGTAGCCCTGGGTCTCCCGGTACGGCGGGATGCCGCCGTTGCGCGTCACCGCGTACGGGCCCGCGTTGTAGGCGGCCAGCACGTTGGCCTGCGGGTCGCCCGGGACGTTGGCGACGTCCTTGGCGAGCGCGCAGTCGTAGACCGCCGCCGAGGCGATCGCGTCGTACGGGTCCCAGACGTCCTTGCGGCCGTCCCCGTTCGCGTCCGTTCCGTACATCGCCCAGGTGCCCGGCATGAACTGCGCCATCCCCTGGGCCCCGACGCCGGACCGCGCCCTGGGATCGAAACCGCTCTCCTGGTACAGCTGTGCCGCGAGCATCGGAGGGGAGATCGCCGAGCACAGCGAGCCCCACTTCTGGATCGGCTCCTGATAGGCCGCCGGGACCGTTCCCGGGGAGAGGGAGGAACGATTCGCCGCCTGTTTCGGCGTCCCACTTGCCGCATAAGTCCCCATCGTCACCAGCCCGATGAACCCGAACGCGACAACTCCCGCAGCGGCGGCGGCCGTCCCGGCCTTCCGGAGTACCATCAGCACCATCCCGACGAATCGTCAGTCGAAGTGTCCCGGAAGGCGTTGCTCACCGCAATCATCAGAGATACGAACAGTGAGCGCTATCCTTCGTACGGTGTACATCCTCGCGTACGTGTCCGACGCCTCACGACCAATCTGCGAGAAGTAGCCAAGTCGACATCAGATCTGGCCAAGAATAGGCCCCGACCCTTCGCGCGGGCCGGGTCCGGGCCCTTGAATTTGCCTGATCGGGCGGTGAGATGGAAATGAACCTGAGCAGCGTGCACACCAATGCGGTCGGCCACCTGGCCGAGGACCCCCCCAAGAAGCCGAACATCGACACCATCATCGGCGGAATCGCCCCGGACTGGGGCCCGTTCGCGACCCTCGGGTCGGAGGCCCGGGTGATGGTCGAGGTCGTCATGGCCGTCGCCATCCTCCTCTGCCTCGGCCTCGCGGTGTGGGGTGCGGCCAAGCAGCGGATCGGTGCGACCGCGATGCGCGACAGCTTCGGCGCCGAACAGGGCAAGGGGCTGATCGTCGCCGGACTGACCGGCGTGTTCATCATCGGATCACTCGGCACTCTGTTCACCATTGTCTACGGCATGGCGATCTGACGATCGGACAGCAGTAGTCCGGCCTGTCCGGGACCGGTCCCCCGTCCGGGCCCCTCCGGTGGCCGGCCGCCGGGAGTTCACCCCGTCTCCACCCCCGTTCCCACCCTCCGTCCGCGCCCGCCCCCGGGCGGAGGGCCCCCGGAGCCGCCCGGCTCCCCGCACCAGGAGGGCCGCCGTGCCGTTGTCCGACGACCAGCCGCACACCCGTACGCGGCTGCCGGTCGGCGAACAGTCCTCCCCCCAGCCGAGCTACCGTCAGTCCCGGCCGCTGCGCGCCCTGCTGACCGTACTGGTGGTCGTCACGCTGCTCGTGGTGGCCATCGCCATCGCCAACCGCGTCAAGCCGGAAGCTGGCGCCAGCGGCAGCGGTGGTGGCGGCGGCTCCGCCGACCGGGCCGCCCCCAGCGCTGCCTCCGGCGCCGGCCCCGCCCCCAGCGGCGACCAGCCCGTCGGCACCACCGCCAACGGCATCCCGACCGGCTACCCGCACACCGAGCCGGGCGCCCAGTCCGCCGCCACCAACTACGCGGTGGCGATCGGCTCGGCGGACATGTTCCGCACCGACAGCCGGCACGGCATCGTCGCCACCATCGCCGACCCGGGCGCCCTGGCGGGGCTCCAGAGCCGGCTGGACCAGGGCTTCGGCGGCGACACAGTCACCCGCTACGGCCTCGACGCCCAGGGGCATGCGCCCAAGGGCCTCACCTTCGTCAGCCGCACCGTCCCGGTCGGCGCCAAGTCGACGGCGTACACCGACGGCGACGCCAAGGTCGAGGTGTGGTGCACCGGCCTCACCGGCCTCGCCGGCGAGCGCTCCGTCCAGCCGGTGACCACCAACTGGTTCACCCTCACGCTCTCGCTGCACTGGACGGGCAGCGACTGGAAGCTCACCGACTTCACCAGCAGGCAGGGTCCCGCGCCGATGCCCGGAGACCAGCAGGCAGCCACCGCCGACGAGATCACCGGCGCCGTCCAGCAGCTCGGGGGGTTCCGCTATGCCCGTTGACCAGACCTCACACCGTTCCGGCGCGCGGCGTCGCGCGGGCACCTTCGTCGGCGTGCTGGCCACCTTGCAGGTGGCGGCGCTGTTGACGGCCCAGCGGGTGTTCGCCGAGCCGTCGCCGACCCCGAAGCCGGGTGGTACCGCGAACCCGAACTGCCCCGACCTGCCGATCTCGGGGAGCGAGATTCTCTGCGCGGACAGGCCAGGCGGAAGCTCGCTACCAGGGGCCAATACCGTCGGGAACGTGGCCGATCCGCTCGGGGCGCTGGCCAAGAGCTGCGCGCAGGCCGCGGCGTGGGTGGTGCGGAAGCTGTCGGGGGCGATCGACGGGACGACGCAGGTGGACTTCACCAATGCGTCGTTCCTCCAGCAGTACGCCGTGGTGTTCGCGGTGTCGACGGTGATCACCCTGGTGCTGTGGCTGCTGGCGGTGACGAAGCGGGCGGTGCGGGGGGCGCCGCTGACGGCGGCGTTCTCGGAGGCGATCGGCTTCCTGTGGCTGACGGTGGTGGCGTCCGCGTTCACGCCGTTGATCCTGTTCACCGTGGTGAGCGTGACGGACGGGCTGACCAAGACGATCTCGGTCGGGACGAAGACGGACACCGGGTCGTACCTGAGCGGGTTCGCCGACACGCTGGAGAAGGGGGACGTGGGCGGTGGCCCGCTGATCCTGGTGATCGTGTCGCTGGTCGCGGTGCTGGCGGCGGCGGTGCTCTGGGTCGAGCTGCTGATCCGGGCGGCGATGCTGTACGTGGGCGCGCTGCTGGGTACGGCGGTGTACGCGGGGCTGGTGGACCGGCAGCTGTGGAAGCACGTGCGGCGCTGGGCGGGGGTGATGCTGGCGGTGGACCTGGCGAAGCCGATCATCGTGGTCATCATGGGCCTGGCGGGCGCGGTGGCGACCGGGGCCGGGGCCGACGACGACTTCGCCCGGGTGCTGTCCGGCCTGGCGATCCTGTTCCTGTCGATCTTCGCGAGCGCCGCGGTCTACCGCTTCGTGCCGGGCTTCGGGGACGAGATCCTGAACATGCGCCAGGCCAGGGCCAATGCCGTGCAGGCCGGTTCGGCGATGATCAACGGAACAGCGAACCTGATGAAGCAGGGCATCTCCACCCACGGCGAGCGCGGTCTGCCCGGGGCCGGCTCGGGTGGCGGCGGGGGCGCCGGCGGTGGTTCGGTCGCGCCGGGCATCGCCGCCCACGCGGGCCGGACGCCGGCCCCACCGCCGCAGTCCGGGCCGAAGCAGGTCTCGGCTCCGGTCCGCGACAGCAATCCAGCGAAGGGAGGGTGACGGGTAAGTGAGCAGTGAACCGCTCGGCCAGTACGGTGCCCAGTACGCCCAGCCGTACGTGCACCAGCGCCGCACCTACCTGATCGGCAAGGCCCGCCCGAACGCGCCGATCGGCCGGAACCGGGAGTCCGGCGAGATCATCCTGATCATCTTCGGGGCCTTCCTCGGCATGCTCTGGGGCCTGCTGATGCCGATCCTGCCACTGCGGATCGGCGGTCTGCTCGGTCTGCCCGTGCTCGCCATCGCGGCGGTGTACGTGCCGTACCGCAAGCGGACGTTCTACAAGTGGGTGGAGATCAACCGCACCTACCGGCGGACGGTCCGCAGCGGGCGGGCGGTGTGGCGCTCGGACGTGATGGACGCGGGCACCCGGCTGGACGGCCGGGAGGTGGAGGTCGGTCCGCCGCCCGGGGTGGGGCGGCTGCGCTGGCTGACGGCGCCGTTCGGCCCGGACGAGGTCGGGGTGCTGATGCACCTGGAGCGGCGCACGGTGACGGCCGCGATCGAGATCGAGGGCCCGGGCGTCGGGCTGCGCGACTCGGAGGACCAGGAGGCGCTGGTCGACCGCTTCGGCACGCTGCTGAAGCACGTCGCGAACGGCGACGGCTTCGTGACCCGTCTCCAGATCCTGGCCCGGACGCTGCCGGCCGATCCGGACGCGCACGCCAAGGACGTGGACCGCCGCGGCGATCCGGCCTCGCCGCGCTGGCTGAAGGACTCGTACGACCAGCTCCAGTCGATGGTGTCGACCTCTTCGGAGCAGCACCGGGCGTACCTGGTGGCCTGCATGCACTACACCCGCGACCTGGCCGCCGAGGCGCACGCGATGGGCCGGACGGCCACCGGGCGCCGGGCGCGGGACGACGAGGGGCTGGCGGCCGTGATGGCGCGCGAGCTGACCGACATCTGCGCCCGGCTGGCCGAGGCGGACATCCGGGTGCGCCAGCCGCTGGGGCAGGCCAGGCTCTCCTCGCTGCTGCACTCGATGTACGACCCGGACCACCCGATCGACCACATCCAGGCGATGTCCCGGCGCAACGCCTGGCCGGCCGAGCTGGACGCGACGCACCCGCAGTACCTCCAGGCGAAGACCCGCGAGTCGGCGACCAGGGAGCCGTGGTGCCACGCCACGGCGTGGATCAAGGAGTGGCCGCTCACCCCGGTGGGCGTCAACTTCCTGGCGCCGCTGCTGGTGCACACTCCGGACGTGATCCGCACCGTCGCGGTGACGATGGACCTGGAGCCCACCGACGTCGCGATCGAGCGGATGCTGACCGAGAAGACCAACGACGAAGCCGAGGCCAGCCGTGCGGCCAAGATGAACCGCACGGTCGACCCGCGCGACCTGGCCCACACCGGCCGGGTGGACCAGCGCGGGGACGACCTGGCCTCCGGCGCGGCGGGCGTGAACCTGGTCGGCTACATCACGGTCTCCTCGCGCAATCCCGACGCGCTGGCCCGCGACAAGCGGACCATCCGGGCCTCGGCCGGCAAGAGCTACCTCAAGCTGGAGTGGTGCGACCGCGAGCACCACAGGGCCTTCGTCAACACCCTCCCGTTCGCCACCGGCATCCGCCGCTGAGCACGTCCGACCCGCTGAGTACGTCCGACCCCCGGATACATCCGTACCCGTCCACCGCCGACCCGACAGGAGGCCGCCCATGGCGATCGGCAACCTCACCGAGGCGTTCACCAGCCTGATGTTCGGCAAGGTGGAGACCACCCGCCTGCCGGTGCGCACCTCCACCGGCCAGGCGCAGGCCGTCTACCTGCCCACGGCCGCGCCCGGGCTGGGCGACTCCGGCGTGATCATCGGCCGCGAGGTGTACAGCGGCAAGGGGTACGTGTACGACCCCTTCCAGCTGTACGGGCAGCAGCTGCCGGCCCCGCACTGGCTGGTGCTCGGCGAGTCGGGGAACGGCAAGTCGGCGCTGGAGAAGACGTACGTGCTGCGGCAGTTGAGGTTCCGCGACCGCCAGGTCGTGGTGCTGGACGCGCAGGGCGAGGACGGCGTGGGCGAGTGGAACCTGATCGCCAACGCGCTGGGCATAAAGTCGATCCGGCTGGACCCGATGGCGGCCAGGGACGGCGGGGTGAAGCTCAACCCGCTGGACCCGGCGATCACCCAGACCGGCCAGCTGTCGCTGCTGCGCACCATCGTCGAGGTGGCGATGGGGCGCGGGCTGGAGGAGCGGGCCGGTTTCGCGCTGAAGGCCGCGCACGCCCACGTGGTGGCCTCGGTGCAGGACCGCCAGCCGGTGCTGGACGACATCATCGACACCCTGCGCAACCCCGAGCTGTCCTCGGTGGAGTCGCTGGGCGTATCGGTGGACGAGGTGCAGTCCTGGGGCCTGGACGTGGCGCTGGTGCTGGACCGGCTGGTCGACGGTGACCTGCGCGGCATGTTCGACGGGTCGACCACCGACGGCATCGACCTGGACGCGCCGCTGATCGTCTTCGACCTCTCGCACATCGACCGCAACTCGATCGCGATGCCGATCCTGATGGCGATCGTCGGGGTGTGGCTGGAGCACACCTGGATCAGGCCGGACCGGAAGAAGCGCATCTTCCTGGTCGAGGAGGCCTGGCACATCATCAACAGCCCGTTCGTGGCCCAGCTGTTCCAGCGGCTGCTGAAGTTCGGCCGCCGGCTCGGGCTCTCCTTCGTCGCGGTGGTGCACCACCTGTCGGACGTGGTGGACGGCGCGGCGGCCAAGGAGGCGTCGGCGATCCTGAAGATGGCCTCCACCCGGACGATCTACATGCAGAAGGCCGAGGAGGCGCGGGCGACCGGCCGGGTGCTGGGCCTGCCACGCTGGGCGGTGGAGATCATTCCCACGCTCTCGCCGGGCATCGCGGTCTGGGACGTCAACGGGAACGTCCAGGTGGTCAAGCACATCATCACCGAGGCGGAGCGCCCGCTGGTCTACACGGACCGGGCGATGACCGAGGACGCGGTGGCCGAACGGGTGCGCGCGGAGCGGCACCTGGCCGCCGAGCCGGGGGTCTGAGGGGCGCCCTCCACGGGCTCCGCACCCGGCGGACGGCGACGGTTCGTCAGGAGGTAATCCTCTCGTTACGTCCGACGTCCTGACAGCTACGCGCGTTGACCCTAGGCTTCGCTGACGCAACACATGCCCGAACGCCGGTGCTGTCCACCGCCGGTGCTCCTCCAAGGTGCAGGGGAACCCTTCATGCTCACCGTCAGATCCCGACGGACGGCGCTCGCCGTCGTCGCCGCCGCAGGTCTGCTCGGCACGGTGGTCGTGCCGACGGCCGCCCAGGCCGCCGACGCCAACGCCAAGCGCCACAAGACCGTCAACCTCCAGCTGCTGGCGATCAACGACTTCCACGGCAACCTGGAGCCCCCGGCCGGTTCGTCCGGCACGATCAAGGAGATCGACCCGGCCACCGGCAAGGAGGTCACGACCCCGGCCGGCGGCATCGAGTACCTGGCCACCGAGCTGCGCAAGGCGCGCGTCCCGGCCGACGACTCGATCACCGTCGCGGCCGGCGACATCATCGGCGCCAGCCCGCTCACCTCGGCGCTCTTCCACGACGAGCCGACCATCGAGGCGATGGACAAGCTCGGCCTGGACGTCAGCGCGGTGGGCAACCACGAGTTCGACGAGGGCGCGCAGGAGCTGCTGCGCATCCAGGACGGCGGCTGCCACCCGACGGACGGCTGCTACGAGCCCGGCCGCACGTTCAAGGGCGCCAACTTCAACTACCTGTCGGCCAACGTCACCAACGAGAAGACCGGCAAGCCGGTGCTGGCCCCGTACTGGGTGACCAAGTCGCAGGGCGTGAAGGTCGGCTTCATCGGCGTCACCCTGGAGGGCACGCCGAACATCGTGACCGCCGAGGGCGTCAAGGGCCTGAAGTTCGCCAACGAGGTCACCACGATCAACAAGTACGCCGCCGAGCTCAAGGCCAAGGGCGTCAACTCGATCGTCGCGCTGATCCACGAGGGCGGCTACCCGGCCAGCAGCGTCTACAACTACGACTGCGGCGCGGCCGGCCAGGGCATCTCGGGTCCGATCGTCGACATCGCGCAGAAGATCGACCCGGCGGTCGGCGCCATCGTCACCGGCCACACCCACAACGCGTACGCCTGCAGCATCCCCGACCCCAACGGCGTCCCGCGCTCGGTGACCAGTGCCGCCTCCTTCGGCCGGCTCTTCACCCAGATCGACATGAAGCTGGACAAGACCACCGGCGAGATCGTGCGCCCCTCGGTCAAGGCCGAGAACCACGTGGTGCGCCGCACGGAGAAGGCGCCCGACCTGACGGCGCTGGTCGACCACTACCAGAAGCTGGCCGCCCCGATCGCCAACCGTCCGATCGGCTACATCGCCTCGGACATCAACGGCCGTGGCAACAACGACCTGGAGAAGCCGCTCGGTGACGTGATCGCCGACGCGCAGCTCGCCGGGCTCGCCCCGGCCGACAAGGGCGGCGCGCAGGTCGCGTTCATGAACCCCGGCGGCATCCGCGCCGACCTGGTCCACAAGGCCTCGGGCAGCGAGGGCGACGGCGTGGTGACCTACGGCGAGGCGTTCACCGTCCAGCCGTTCACCAACATGATGCAGGTCAAGACGCTGACCGGCGCCCAGCTGATCCAGCTGCTCCAGCAGCAGGTGAGCGGTTCCAACGCCGCGGCGCCGAAGATCCTCCAGGTGTCGTCGAACCTGCACTACACCCTGGACATGCGCAAGACCGGTGCGGACCGGGTGGTCCTGGACTCGGTCCGGCTGAACGGCGCCCCGGTCGACCCGGCCGCCGCCTACCGCGTCGCGGCCAACGAGTTCCTGGCCGGCGGCGGCGACGGCTTCCCGGCCTTCGCGGCCGGCACCGACAAGCTGGTCGGCGCCTCGGACCTGGACGTCTTCGCGGCCTACCTGAGCGGCCACAGCTCGGCGGCCTCGCCGCTCCAGGCCCCGGCGCAGGACCGGATCAAGGTCATCGGCCCGGGCAGCGACCTCGACTGACCGTGAGCCGGCCCTGAGCGGGGCGGGTGGGGCGCCGTCGGGGCGCCCCACCCGCCCCTCCGTCATTCCGGGGCGGGGCCGCCGGGCAGCCGGACGGTGGCCAGCGCGCCGGGACCGCCGTCGGCGGCCGGGCCGAGGGTCACCTCGCCGCCCGCCTCCCGGACGCTCTGCGCGACGATCGACAGCCCGAGACCGGAACCGGGCAGCTGGCGCGAGGACGGCGAGCGCCAGAACCGGTCGAAGACGTACTGGAGTTCCTCCGGCGGGATGCCGGGACCGTGGTCGCGGACGGTCAGCACGCCCTGGTGCAGCCGGACGCCGATGGTGCCGCCGGGCGGGCTGTACTTGACCGCGTTGTCCAGCAGGTTGATCACCGCCCGTTCCAGCCCGGCCGCGTCGCCGTGCACGTACCAGGGCTCGGTGTCGGTCTCGAAGACCAGCCCCGGGCCGCGCAGTTCGGCCCGCTCGACGGCCCGGGCGGCGATCTCGTGCAGGGCGACCACGGTGGGGGCCGGGCCGCTCTTCGGGGTGTCCGGGCGGGAGAGCTGGAGCAGGTCGCCGATCAGGACGGTGAGTTCCCGCATCTGCGCCTTCATGTTGCCGAGCAGCTTGGTCTTGGTCGCCGGGGGCAGCGGGCGGCCGGTGTCGTCGCTGCGGATCAGCAGGTCGACGTTGGTGCGCAGGGAGGTCAGCGGGGTCCGCAGCTCGTGCCCGGCGTCGGCTATCAGCCGGGTCTGCCGCTCGCGGGAGTTGGCGAGGGCGGTGCTCATCGAGTTGAACGAGGTGGAGAGGCGGGCGATCTCGTCGTCCCCGTGGACCGGGATGGTGGTGCCGACCTCCTCGGTCCTGGCGATGTGCTCGACGGCGTCGGTGAGTTGGTCGACGGGCTTGAGGGCGGAGCGGGCGACCAGGCGGCCGGCCACGGCGGCGAGCAGGATGCCGCCGGCGGAGACGGAGCCGAGGAGGACGGCCAGGCTCTGGAGGGAGTCCTCGACGGGCTGGGTGGAGGTGGCCACCATCAGCAGCACCGGGCGTGATCCGAAGTGGGTCAGCGAGATCCGGACGACCGCAGGGGTTCCGTCGGTGAAGCGGCCGTCGCGGATGATCGACTGGCCGTTCTTGAGCCTGAACCCGGCGGTGTCACCGGGCTGGACCACGATCGCCTTGGTCGCGTTCGGCGGCAGGCAGACGCCCGACGGGTTGGCCACCAGGAACTGGGTGTCCCGGGCCACCGCGCCGCCGTTCTCCGAGGTGAGACCCGTCGGCTGTTCCGCCAGGGCCTGTTCCGCGGTCGGGTAGCAGGGGAGGGCGGGCACCCGGGGCTGCGGCGGGAGCGTCGCGTTGGCCAGGTCCGTCCGCACCTGGTCGTACAGCTGCTTCTCCACGATGAACCAGCACGCCAGCGCCGACAGCGCGATCGCCACCGCCACCGCCGCCGCGCTCAGGAAGGTGAGCCGGCTGCGCAGCGAACGGGAGCGGTACCAGCGGAGGACGCGCTGCCGGCGGCCGGACGTGCGGGGCGGGACCAGCGGCGGTGCCAGCGGCGGGGGCGGAACGTTGTTCACGCGCTCGGGCCGGTGGCCGGGCGCAGGGCGTAGCCGACACCGCGTACGGTCTGGATCAGCCGGGGCATGCCGCCCTGCTCGGTCTTGCGGCGCAGGTACATCACGTACACGTCCAGGGAGTTGGAGGAGGGCTCGAAGTCGAAGCCCCAGACCGCCTTGAGGATCTGTTCGCGGGTGAGGACCTGGCGGGGGTGGGCGAGGAACATCTCCAGCAGCATGAACTCGGTGCGGGTGAGTTCGATCGGCTTGCCGGCCCGGGTGACCTCGCGGGTGGCGGTGTTCATCCGCAGGTCGGCGAAGGCGAGCACCTCGCTCGCGTCCTCGACGGCGGCGCGGGCGGCGGCCTCGGCGGCGAGGGCGTTGCGGCGCAGCAGCGCGCGGACGCGAGCGAGCAGCTCGTCCAGTTCGAAGGGCTTGGCGAGGTAGTCGTCGGCGCCGACGTCGAGGCCGGTGACGCGGTCGCCGACGGCGTCGCGGGCGGTCAGCATCAGCACCGGGACAGTGTCGCCGCGCGAGCGCATCCGGCGGACGGCGGTGAGGCCGTCCATCCGGGGCATCATGATGTCCAGCAGGACGAGGTCGGGCCGGTCGCGTTCGACGGATTCCAGGGCTTCGTAGCCGTCGGTGGCGGTGGCGACCTCGTATCCCTCGAAGGCGAGGCTGCTCTCCAGGGCGTCCCGGAGGGCGGGTTCGTCGTCGACCACGAGGAGCCGGGCGGAGGGGTGGCCGGCCTCGGCGGTGGTGCGGTCGTCGGCGGACGGGGTCATGGGCGGGTGCCCTTTCTCGTCGGGTGGAGGGCCTGCTGGGGCAATTGTCCGTCTCAGGAAGTGTGGCTCACAGACTCTGGCCGGCCTGGAGCTTCGGCAGAACCTGCTTGATGTCGTCGATCGGGATGGCGAAGCCGAGGCCGACGCTGCCGGCCGAGCCGCCGTCGGAGGAGCCGGAGCCGCTCGGCGCGTACATCGCCGAGTTGATGGCGATGACCTGCCCGTTGGCGTTGATCAGCGGGCCGCCGGAGTTGCCGGGGTTGAGCGCGGCGTCGGTCTGGAAGGCCTTGTAGGTGGTGGTGCTGCCGTTGTCGGGCTGCGGGGCGGTGCCGCGCAGACCGGGCAGGTACGGGAGGCCGAAGCCGCCGTTGTTGCCGGTGGTGCCCTCGTCGAGCTTGACGGTGACGTCGCGGTTCTCGGCGCTGATGATGCCGGAGGTGACGGTGCCGGTGAGGCCGTCGGGGTTGCCGATGGCGACGACCGGGTCGCCGACGGCCACGGCGGAGGAGTCGCCGAGGACGGCGGGGGTGAGGTTCTTCGCGCCGGTCGCGGTGATCACGGCGACGTCGAGCGCCTTGTCGGTGCCGGTGACGGTCGCCTGGGCGCTGGAGCCGTCCTTGAAGGTCACGGTGATCCGGCCGCCGGCGGTCGCGGTGTCGATCACGTGGTAGTTGGTGAGGATCTGCCCGTCGGTGTTCAGGACGACGCCGGTGCCGGTCGAGGTGCCGTTGCCGCTCTTGACGGTGATCTGGACGGTGCTGGGGGAGACCGCGGCGGCCACGGCGGGCACGTCGGCGCTGCCGTCGGAGCGGGCGGAGACCGGGCTGGCGACGGTGCCGACGCGGTGGCCGGTGCTCTGCCGGTCGGCGGTGACGAGTCCGCCGGTGACCCCGCCGAGGACGGCGGCGACCGCGGCGACGGCGGTGACCAGGGCGAGCCGGCCGCGCAGCCGCGCAGCACTCCGCGCCGGGCCCGGCCGCCGTGGCCGCC
>NZ_MSJQ01000094.1 GCF_014596515.1 Streptomyces sp. CBMA156 | reverse complement strand
CCGGCGGCCCGGCCTCAGCCCTGCGCGCCGCCGCCGAGCAGCACCCCCAGGACCGGGGCGAGGGCCCGCGCCCGGCCCGGGCCGAGCCGGGCGACCTCCCGCTGCCAGTGCGCGAGGTCGCGCCGCACGTCCGCCCTGGCCTCCGGGGTGGCGCCCGGCACCTGGGCCAGCTCGTCCAGCAGGGCGACGGCGGCGCCCGGGCTGCCGTCCCCGGCCAGCCAGAGGGCCAGGTCGTGGCAGGTGCGCAGGGTGCGCGGGTCGTCCGGGCCGCAGATCCGGGCGAAGTCGGGGACGAGTCCGGTGAGGATCTGCACCGCCTCCGCCGCCTCGCCGGCCTCGCCGTACCGCCACGCCTGGTCGGCCCGCCGGCGCAGCTGCTCCGGGCTGGGGTCGCCCGGGAGCTGCATCCCCTCCCGGACGCCGCGCAGCCGCTCCAGCACCTCGCCGGCGGAGGCCGGCCGCTGCTCGGGCCGCTTGGCGAGCAGCCCGGCGATCAGCTCGGCGAGCGCCGGGTCCTTGCTGCGCACCCGGGCCGGGACCTCCTCCAGGTGCTTGTACATGTACTCGGCGGCCGAGGAGGCGTGGAACGGGCGCGCGCCGGTGGAGACCTGGTGGAGCATGATGCCGAGCGCGTAGAGGTCGGTCCTGCCGTCCACCGCGCCGCCGGACCAGCACTCGGGCGCCAGGTACGGGACGGTGCCGACCACGTTGCCGGTGGAGGTGAGCCGGACGGTCTGGGTGACCAGCCGGGCGATGCCGAAGTCCAGGACCCTGGCCCGCTCGCCGTCCTCCTCGATCATCACGTTCTCGGGCTTGATGTCCCGGTGGACGACCCCCGAGCGGTGCGCGGCGTCCAGCGCCTTGCACACGTGGCGCATCCAGCGCAGCGCCTTCCGGTGGTCCGGCAGGCCGTCCTTGAGCACCTCGGACAGCGCCCGGCCGGGGACCAGCTCCATCACCAGGTACGGGATCCTCACCTGGCCGGTCTCGATCCACCCGTAGTCGTACACGGTGACGATGTGCGGGTTGCTGAGGCCGCCGGCCGTCTGGGCCTCGCGGACGAACCGGCCGACCGCCTCCCGGTCGGTGGCGTGCTCGGCGAGCAGCACCTTGATCGCGACCTGCCGGTGCATGACCGGGTCGGTCGCCCGCCAGACCACGCCGAAGCCGCCCCTGCCCAGTTCCTGCTCCAGCCGGAAGCGACCGCCGAGCACCGCGCCCTTCTCCATGCCCTTCCCCCAACTCGACCGCACCCGCTCGGCGTTCGCCGGCGGAGGGGTCACCCTAGTCCCGGCTGGAGGCGAACGGGTGAACGAGCCGGGGCCGGCCCGGCCCGATGCCGTCACGGCTTGGGCTTGGGCAGCCCCTGCGGGTTGATCTCGGAGCTCTTCACGGCCTCGTTGTCCAGGCCCCAGCGCTTGAGCACCTGCCCGTACGTGCCGTTCCTGATCAGTTCGTCGAGCGCCCCGTTCAGCGCCTTGACCAGCCCGTTGTCCTTCTTCGTGGTCGCCGCGATCTTGCCGAGGACGTCCGCGCCGCCGCCCGAGTAGGTGCCGACGACCTCGGTCTCGCCGGTCTGCACGGCGTGGAAGGCCAGGCTGGGGTTGGGGCCGGCGAAGACCTCGATCCGGCCGGAGGAGAGCGCCAGGTAGTACTCGGTGCTCTGGTGGTACTTGATGTCGATCGGCTTGAGGCCGTTCCGCACGTTCTCCTCGCTCCAGGAGATCAGCAGCTTCTCCTGGTTGGTGCCGGTGGAGACGCCGACCACCCTGCCCGCGAGGTCCTTGGGCCCGGTGACCTTGAGGCCGCTGCCCTTCTTCGCCTCGAAGCCGAGGATGTCCAGCCGGTAGGTGGCGAAGTCGTACTTCTCCTTGCGGGCCTCGGTGACGGTGATGTTGGACAGGCCGACGTCGTACTTGCCGCTGTCCAGGCCGACGAAGATGTTCTCCCAGGAGACCGGGTTGAACTCGACCTTGAGGCCGAGCACGTTGCCGACCAGCGAGGCGATGTCCGGTTCGACGCCGATGATGGTCCTGTCGTCGTTGGCGTAGAAGTCCAGCGGCGGGGTGGTGCCGATGGAGTCGACCACGGTCAGCGTCCCCTTCCGTCTGATCTCCTCCGGGACGAGCGCCGCGATCGCGTCCACTTTCGGCGTGGTGACCCGGTTCTGGTTCGGCGAGAGGTTCACCGCCGTGCCGTCCGGTGCGGTGGTGCCCTTGGCCGCGGCGAGCTCCGTCCCCCCGGTCGAGCCGCTGCCGCAGCCGGCCAGGACGAGGGCGGCGGCGAGGGCGCCGGCGGCGGCCACGAGGGCGCGACGGGGTAGGGACATGGCGTGACTCCTGTTCGGTGAAGGGGACTTGACGGGATTGCGGGGGCGGCGCGGGTCAGAGCACCTTGGCCAGGAAGGCCCGGGTGCGCTCGTGCCGCGGCCGGTCCAGGACCTCGGCGGGCGGGCCCTGTTCGACCACCACGCCGCCGTCCATGAACACCACGCTGTCGGCGACCTCCCGGGCGAAGCCGATCTCGTGGGTGACCACGATCATCGTGGTGCCGCTGCGGGCCAGGTCCTTGATGACGTCCAGCACCTCGCCGACCAGCTCGGGGTCGAGCGCCGAGGTGGGCTCGTCGAACAGCAGCACCTTCGGCTCCAGCGCCAGCGCCCGGGCGATCGCCACCCGCTGCTGCTGCCCGCCGGACAGCTGCCGGGGGTAGGCGGCGGCCTTGTCGGCCAGTCCGACCCGCTCCAGCAGCGCCAGCGCCGTCGCCCTGGCCTCGGCCCTGGGACGGCGCAGCGCGGCGACGGGTGCCTCGACCAGGTTCTCCAGCACGGTGAGGTGCGGGAACAGGTTGAAGTTCTGGAACACGAAGCCGATGCCGGTGCGCTGGCGCAGCACCTCGCGCTCCTTGAGCTCGTACAGCCGGTCGCCGGAGCGCCGGTAGCCGATCAGCTCGCCGTCGATGGCGACGTGGCCGCGGTCCAGCTTCTCCAGGTGGTTGATGGCGCGCAGCAGGGTGGACTTGCCGGAGCCGGACGGGCCGAGCACCACGGTCACCGAGCCGGCCGGGACGTCCAGGTCGACGCCGCGCAGCACCTCCAGCCGGCCGAAGCTCTTGTGCAGGCCGCGGACCTGCACCATCGGGGTGGCCTGCGCCGGGTCGGCCGGGGTCGGTTCCGGCTTGGTCAGGGTGGTCACGGCTGTCCTCCGGAGGTACGGGCGGCGGCGGGACGGGTGCGGTCGGGCAGGCTCCGGGCGAACGCCAGGACGCGCTGCCACGGGGTGGGCGGCGGGGTGCGCCGGGCGCCGCGGGCGAAGTGGCGCTCCACGTAGTACTGGCCGATCGAGAGCGCGGTGGTCAGCAGCACGTACCAGACGGTGGCGACCATCAGCAGCGGCACCACCCGGCCGGTCCGGCCGTAGACGACCTGGGCCTGGTAGAAGAGTTCGCCGATGGCCATCACGTAGACCACCGAGGTGCCCTTGAGCAGCGAGATCACCTCGTTGGCGGCGGCCGGCAGGATGCCGCGCATGGCCTGCGGCAGCACGATCCGCCAGCCCTGCCGCCAGGGCGGGATGCCGAGCGCGGCGGCGGCCTCCCGCTGGCCGGCGTCCACCGCGATGACACCGCCGCGGATGATCTCGGCGGCGAACGCGGCCTGGTGCAGCCCGAGGCCGAGCACCGCCGCGCCGAGCGCGCTGAGCACTCCGACGGTCTCGAACTCGCCGAAGGTCGGGCCGAACGGGATGCCGAACCCGAACCGCTTGTACAGGTAGGAGAGGTTGAACCAGAACACCAGCTGGACGATCAGCGGGATCGAGCGGAACACCCACACGTAGGCCCAGGCGATGGACCGCAGGATCGCGCTGCGGGACAGCCGCATCGCGGCCACCACGGTGCCCAGCAGGAAGCCCAGCAGGGTGCCGTAGACGGTGAGTTCGAGGGTCCGGCCGATCGCCCGCAGGATGGTGTCGGCGGTGAAGTAGAGCCGGAAGGTGGCCCAGTCCCAGCCCGGGTTGGTGGCCAGGCCGTGGGCGAACTGGGCGAGGACGACCAGCGCGGCGAACCCGGCGGCCCAGCGCCAGGGGTGCCGGGCGGGGACGGTCCGCAGGCCGTCCAGTTCGTCGAGGTCGGACGCGGCCGGGGCCGGCCGGCGGACCGGGGCCGCCGGGGTCTCGGTGGTGACGGTCATCGGGGGTCTCCTCGGACGGGGCCGGCACTCGGTCCGGCCTGCGCTCGGGTGTGCCGGCGCTCGGGCCGGCCTGCGCTCGGGCGTACCGGCGTTCGGGCGGGCCGGCGCTCAGGTGTGCTCGGGCGGGCTGATCTGCGACTCCTCGATCGCCGATTCGGCGACCCCGTACTTGCGCAGGATCCGCTCGTACGTCCCGTCCTTGATCAGCTGGTTGACCGCCGCCTGGAGCGCCGGGGCCAGCTTCGAGCCCTTCTTCAGGGCGAAGCCGACGTCGAGGCGGTGGAACTCGCCCAGGAAGCGGGTCCCCGAGGCCTCCTGCGCGGCCTGGTGGCGCAGGCCGTTGATGGTGGACATCTCGATGTCCACCCGGCCCTGCTGGAGGCTGGTCAGCACGGCGCCGCTCTCGCTGAACGCCTTGACCTCGTAGGGCTTCTTCCCGGCGTCGGCGCAGATGTTCTTCCGGCTGTTCAGGGTGGTCTCGAAGGTGGTGCCGGCACCGGTGCCGACGGTCAGCCCGCACAGCTGGAGCAGGTCGGTGACCGGCTGGATCGCGGTGTTGTCCCGCTTCACGGCGAAGCCCTGGCCGTCGTCGATGTAGGTGACGAAGTCGACGGTCCTCAGCCGGGCCGTGGTGACCCCGAAGTTGCCGGTGCCGACGTCGAACTTCCCGCTGTCCAGGGCGGGCAGGATGGTCTCGAAAGCGGCCGCCTCGCGCTGCACGGTCAGGCCGAGCAGCTTGGCGACCGCGTCGCCGAAGTCCACGTCGATCCCGGCGGGCTTCCTGCTCGCCTGGTCGGAGTAGAACGCGCTGGGCGGCGCGCCGAAGGACGAGCCGAACTTCAGCGTTCCGCCCTTGCGGAGCTCCTCGGGCAGCAGCGCGGCGGCGGCCTCCGACTTCGCCAGCCCGGCGACGACGTCCTCGGTGGCGGTCGCGGCGGGACCGCCCGCCCCCGCCGCGCCCGCGATCTTCGGGTCCGATCCGCAGGCGGCCAGGGCCAGGACCGGCAGCAGGGCGGTGGCCGCGAGCAGGCGGCGGCGGGCGGTGGTGGTTCTCACGGGGCGGGGCCTTTCAGGAGGTCGGCGCCGAAGCGGTCAACTGCGGCTCGGAGAAGGGTGGTTGCCGCTCCGGCAGCCACCCCTGCGGCAGCCGCTTCGCGAAGGCGAGCGGGCCGATGGTCAGGGGATCGGCCGAGACGTCGAACAGCGGGGTGTAGCCGGCCGCCAGGTAGAGGTTCCTGGCCTCGGGCTGCCGCGGCCCGGTGGTGAGGTGGATCCGGGTGTAGCCGGCCGTGGCCGCCGTCCGCTCCAGTTCGGCCAGCACCCTGCGGGCCAGGCCCCGGCGGCGGTGCGCGGAGTGCGTCCACATCCGCTTCACCTCGGCGGTGTGCTCGTCGTAGCGCTTGTACGCGCCGCCGGCCACCGGTTCGCCGCCCTCCAGCAGGAGCAGCAGCACCCCGTGCGGCTCGGCGAAGGCCTCGCCCGGGTAGCGGGTCATCTCCTGGTGCGCCTCGGGGCCGTACCGGGTGACGTACTCGTGGGTGAGCTCGCGCAGCAGCGGCTCGACCAGCGGATCGTCGATGGCGACCCGGCGGAACCCGGCCGCGGGGCCGGCCGCTGCGCTCACGCCTGCACCGCGATCAGCTGGTGGCGGTCGCGCTCGGCCTGCTCGGCCCTGGCGGCCTCGGCGGCCCTGGCTGCCTCGGCGGCCTTGGCGGCGTCCCGCTTGGCGACCTCCTCGCGGACGATCGGGATGACGTACCGGCCGAAGTCGATCGCGTCGTCCAGCAGGTGGTAGCCGCGCGCGGAGAGGATGTCCACGCCGAGGTCGTGGTAGTCGAGCAGCGCCTCGGCGACCGTCTCCGGGGTGCCGACCAGCGCGTTGGAGTTGCCCGCCCCGCCGGTGGCCGCGGCGGTCGGGGTCCACAGCGCGCGGTCGTAGCGCTCGCCGGCCTCGGCGATCTCGATCAGCCGCCTGGACCCGGCGTTCTCCGGGGTCGTTCCCGGCCGGTCGGCGCCCCGGCGGGCCCGGATCGCGGCCACCGTCCGGTGCGCCTTCTCCCAGGCCAGCTCCTCGGTCGGCGCGATGATCGGCCGGAACGCCACCTGGATCCGCGGCGTCTCGCTGCGCCCGGCGGCCCGGGCCGCCTCCCTCACCCGCTCGATCTGCTCGGCGGTGCGGGCCAGCGGCTCGCCCCAGAGGCAGTAGATGTCCGCCTCGGCCCCGCCGGCCGCGTAGGCCGCGTCCGAGGAGCCGCCGAAGGAGACCGCGGGGCGCGGCTGCTGGACGGGGAAGACGTCCGAGACGAAGTCCTCGAAGCGGTAGTGCGGGCCCTCGTGGTCGAAGGGCTCGTGGCTGGTCCAGGCCTTCTTCACGATGCCGATGTACTCGCGGGTGCGCTCGTAGCGCTGGTCCTTGGTCAGGAAGTCGCCCTCGCGCCGCTGCTCGTGGTCGTTGCCGCCGGTGATGAAGTGCACGGTCAGCCGGCCGTCGCTGATCCGGTCGAGCGTCGCGAAGGTCTTGGCGGCGAAGGTCGGGTAGGAGACGTTCGGCCGGTGCGCCAGCAGGATCTGCAGCCGGTCGAGGTGCGAGGCGAGGAAGGCCGCCGCGGCCGCCGGCTCCGGGGCGCCGGCGGCGTACGCGAAGAGCACCCGGTCCCAGCCGTGGTCCTCGTGCGCCCGGGCCAGCCGCAGGGTGTAGTCGCGGTCGAAGGCGGCGGTGGTGCGGGCGGTGGTCTCCGAACCGTCGCCGGTGGCGGCGATGCCGAGGAATTCGACGGGCATGGCGGAACCTTTCGGGTGGGCGGAAGTCCGGCGGGCCGCGGGTGGGCAGGACCGGAACCGGCCGCGGCGGGGCGGCCGTCGAGCACGTGACGGTGACGGTGACGGAAGGGTGGCCGGGCGGGGAGGGAAGTCACGGAATGCCGGAGTGCGGTGCGGACTTCCGGGCGGCAGAGCGTGCCTGACGTGTCGTCAGATACGGACGACGGATTCCGGCCCGCGACGGGGCGATCCGAGGGAGGATCCCCCGAGGCGGTCAGCGCCGGGCGGGATCAGGAGGCCGGACGGGCGGCTCGCTGCCGGGTCAGCCGCGACACGCCGCGGACCACACCCGACCGAAGTCGATGTGGTCGCGGGTGACCAGGGGCTGCTCGGCGTACATGGGCTCAAGTTGAACAGCCGCCCGAGCCGTCCGTCAACCGTCCATCATTGCCGCACTGTTGCGATCTCCTGTCACTTTTCCGACGGCCGTCGAACGACCGCTTCCGGCCCCTCGACCACCCTTGACAGCCGTCGATCGCGCATGCGTACGATCACGGAGGAGTGCAGTGCAACCGGGCCGGCCGCGTTGAGGGACGCGGGCCGGCCGCCCAGGCCGTCCGTACGTGACCACCGCCGTACCCGCCCGCCGCCCGCACTCCCGCCACGCCAGGAGCCTGAGCCATGGCCACCCCGCAGGACGTCCTGCCCGCCCCCTCCGCACACGACCACCCCGCCGCGCCGCCCGCCGCCGAGGCCCGGATCGTCGCCCGCCGCAAGCCCGGCCAGTGGGCCGCCGCCGGCGTCGCCCTGCTGCTCGCCGCGATGGCGGTCAACTCGGTGATCCGCAACCGGGCCTTCCAGTGGAGCGTGGTGGCCGACTGGTTCACCGCCCGCTCCGTACTCGACGGGCTCGCCCTGACCCTCTGGCTGACCGCCGTCACCCTCGCCCTCGGCTTCGTGCTCGGCACCCTCCTCGCCACCATGCGGCTGTCCACCAATCCGGTGCTGCGCACGCTGAGCTGGAGCTACATCTGGGTGTTCCGCTCCACCCCGCCGCTGGTCCAGCTGCTGTTCTTCTTCAACATCGGCGCGCTCTACCCGACCCTCGGCCTGGGCATCCCGTTCGGCCCCGAGTTCGTCACCGTCAAGACCGTCAACCTGATGGGCCCCACCCTGACCGCCGTCATCGGACTCACCCTGCTGGAGACCGCGTACGCCGCCGAGGTGATCCGCGGCGGCATCCTCTCCGTCGACCGCGGCCAGCTGGAGGCGGCCGCGGCGCTCGGGATCGGCCGGTGGCGGGTGCTGCGCCGGATCGTGGTGCCGCAGGCGATGCGGGCGATCGTGCCGACCGCGGGGAACATGCTGATCGGCGCGCTCAAGGGCACCAGCATCGTCAGCGTGCTGGCCGTCTCCGACCTGCTCTACTCGGTGCAGCTGGTCTACCTCCAGTCGTACCAGGTGATCCCGATGCTGATGGTCGCCACCATCTGGTACCTGGTGGTCACCACCCTGCTGTCCATCGGCCAGTACTACGTGGAGCGGCACTTCGCGAAGGGCGCCACCCGCGAGGGACTGCCGCCCACCCCGCTCCAGCGGGCCCGCGCGGCCCTCACCAAGGTGGTGCGGGCATGACGGACCTGGTCATCGTCGGCGCCGGCCCGCGCGCCACCGGACTGCTGGAGCGGATCGCCGCCAACGCCGCCGAACTCCTGCCCGCCGAGCGGCCGTTGGCGATCCACCTGGTCGACCCGTACCCGCCGGGCGCGGGCCGGATCTGGCGCCACGACCAGTCCCCGCTGCTGCGGATGAACTCGATGGCCGAGGACGTCACCATGTTCACCGACGAGCGCTCCACCCTCGAAGGGCCGGTCCGCCCCGGCCCCTCGCTCGCCGAATGGGCCGTCCGGCAACAGGAGTTCGCGCCCTACCGGGAGGCGGCCGACCCGGCCGTCCGGACCGAGCTGCGCACCCTCGCGCCCACCGACTTCCCCACCCGCCGGGCCCAGAGCGCCTACCTGGACTGGGTGTTCCGCCGCGCCGTCGCCGACCTGCCGGCGCGCATCACGGTCACCGTCCACCGCGACACCGTCCGGCGGATCGACGGCCCGGCGGACGGCCCGCAGACCGTCCACCTCACCGACCGGACCCTCACCGCCGACCACGTCGTGCTCGCCCTCGGCCACCTCGACTCCACCCCGCACCCGCGCTTCGCCGCCGACGCCGAGTTCGCCGCCCGGCACGGCCGCTTCCACCTGCCGCCCGCCTACTCCGCCGACGTCGCCGCCGAGCTGGCCGGCCTCGCCCCCGGCGAGCAGGTGGTGCTGCGCGGCCTCGGCCTCGCCTCGGTGGACCTGGTCGCCCTGCTCACCGAGGGCCGCGGCGGGCGCTTCGAACCCACCGGGGACGGGGCCGCGCTGCGCTACCTGCCCTCCGGCCGCGAACCGGTGCTGCACCTCGGCTCCCGGCGCGGCGTCCCGTACCACTCCAAGACCGGCTACCCCCTCCAGGGGCCGCGCGCCCCGCTCCCCCGGTACTTCGACGCGGCCGCCGTGGACGCCGTGCTCGCCACCGGCGGACCGCTCGAACTGCGCCGCGACTTCTGGCCGTTGATGGCCAAGGAGGTCGGCTTCGGCTACTACCACGAGCTGTTCCACGCCCACCCCGAGCGGACCGCCCTGTCCTGGCCCGAGTTCCTGGCCGGGTACGACCGGCACGGCTGGTACTCCCCCGAACTCGCCGCCCTGGTCGCCGAGGCCGTCCCCGACCCGGCCGACCGGATCGACTTCGAGCGGCTCGACCGCCCGCTGGCCGGGCTCGAACTCGGCTCCGACGAGGAACTCCAGGCGTACCTGCGGGAGTACGTCACCGCCGACGCCGACCGCCGCGCCGACCCCGCGCACAGCGCCGACCTCGGCGCCTTCCTCGCCCTGCTCTCGCTGTTCGGCCAGCTCCCCCGGCTGACGGCCGGCGGCCGGCTCACCGCCCGCTCGGTCGCCGAGGAGGTGGACGCGTGGTTCTTCGGCTACTTCAGCTACCTCGCCTCGGGCCCGCCCGGCTTCCGGCTGCGCCAGCTGCTCGCCCTCTCCGAGGCCGGGGTGGTGCGCTTCCTCGGCGCGGACGTCCGGATCGAACGGGACGAGGCGAGCGGCACCTGGCGGGCCTCCGGCAGCACCGTGCCCGGCCACCACGTCACCGCGACCGCCCTGGTCGAGGCGTACCTGCCCAAGCACGCGCTGGCCCGCACCCTCGACCCGGTGCTGCGCGAGCTGCACCGCACCGGACGGATCGTCGAGGAGGTGGTCACCGACCCGGACTACACCCACCGCTCCGGCCTGGTCACCATCGCCCCCGCCGACAGCCGGCTGCTCGACCCCGCCCTCGGCGGCGCCCCGCACCCGCGCCGCACCGCGCTCGGCCCGCACACCAGCCTGCGCGCGGCGGCGGCGTTCGCCCGCCCGCGCACC
>NZ_MSJQ01000093.1 GCF_014596515.1 Streptomyces sp. CBMA156 | reverse complement strand
GGCTCGGCACTGGCCGGCCTGGAGGCGCTGCCCGCCGGCGGCGGGGTCACCGCGACCCCGCGGGCCGGCGGCTGGGAGCTGACCGGCGCGGTCACGGTCGACGACCCGGGCGCCGGGACGTTCCTGGTGGCCACCAGGACGGGCGACGGGCCGGTGCTCGTCGCGGTGCCGCGCGAGGCGGCCGGTGTCACCGCGGAGGGCGGGTGCTGGCCGCCGGTCGTCCGCTTCGGGGCCACCCCGGTCAGCGCGGCGGACGTGGTCGGGCCGCTGGACGACTCGCCCACCGGTCCGCTCGCCAGGGCCCGGCTGCGGCAGGCCGCCTACCTGCTGGGCATCGCCGACGGCGCGCACCGGATCGCGGTGGAGTACTCCGGCTTCCGGCGGCAGTTCGGCACCAGGCTGCGTGACCTGCCCGCGGTCGCGTTCCCGCTGGCGCGGGCCGTGGTGGCGTTGCGCGCGACCGGGGCGGCGGTCTACCGGGGGGCCTGGCTGGCCGACTCCGAGCCGGACGCCGTCGGCACCGCGCCCCTGGTGGCGCTGGCGACGGCCGCCGAGACCGCCCGCGACGTGGTGCGGCTGAGCATGCAGGGCTGCGGGGTGCGCGCGATGACCCCGGAACTGGGCCTGCACCGGTACTTCCGGCTGGCCGCGGCCGAGTCCGCCCGGTACGGCGATCCCGCCGCGCTGTGGCGGACGGTCGGCGCCGAGCGCGTCCGGGCGGCCCGGAGCGCCGCCGCCGGTACGGGACTTCCCGTCGCGGCGACGACCCGGCCGTAGGGCCCGCGGACAAGCCCCAGGGGGCTCGGCCCGCGCGCGGGCCCCTGGGGCTCAGCTCGCGCGCAGGCCCCTCGGCGACACCAGCCTCCCGTCGCCGAGGGGCTGTCCCGCGGAGTGGATGAGTCCGGTCCGGTAGGCCAGCGACACGAGTTCGGCGCGGTCCCTGACCCCGAGCTTGGTGCGCACCCGGTAGAGGTGGGTACGGACCGTCGCCTCCCCGATGATCAGTTCGCGGGCCACCTCCTCGGTGGACATGCCCCGCGCCACCATTCTGGTCACTTCCCTCTCCCGCGGGGTCAGTTCGGTCACCTCGGGGCACGACGCGGTCTCCTGGGGCTCCGGCTGCGCACGGAACCAGGTGACCAGCCGCTGCGCGATGTTCGGCGCGAGCATGGTCTGCCCGGCGGCCGCCGCCTGGATCGCGGTGATCAGCTCCTGCGGACTCGCGTCCTTGCCGAGCAGGCAGCTCGCGCCGGCGTGCAGCACGTCGCTCACCGTCTTGTCGGTGTCGGAGGCGGTGAACACCACCACGTTGGGCGCCTCGCCCTCCTGACCGAGCCGGCGGATCATCTCCAGGCCGGAGATGGTCTGGAGGTTCAGGTCCGTGACCACGACGTCCGGCCGCGTGGTGCGCACCAGGACGATGGCTTCCATGCCGTTGTGGGTCGTGCCGATCACGTCGATGTCCGGCACCGCGTCGAGGAGGGTCTTGAGACCGTCCGCGATGACCGGCAACTGGTCACAGATGAGCACCCGAATGGTCATTGTGTTCCCCCTGATAAGGATTGGGCAGAAGCCGCGGCGTCATGAACGGGATGCAGACCGGGGCCACCGCGCGACGCGGTGGCGGCTCTCAGCTGTTCCTGGCGGCCCGGCCGAGGGGCCGCAACCCGCGGTTGCGGCCCGTCGGTTCAGCCGTTTCCGTTGTTGCCGTCGGTCCCGGAGACGACCGTGTTCGGCACCAGGACGACGGCGGCGGCGGTGTGCTTGGCCGGCTCCGGCACATCGGAGACGGCGGTGAGGCCCCCCAGCAGGGCACCGAGGGCGAGGACCGGGGCGGCGATGGGAATGACGCGCATGAGGTGAGCTCCTTTGGTGGGGCAGGCTTTTGTCGACTCCGCTGATGCTCCCGATTTGACTTCCCGGCCCGTTCCCCTCTCGACACCCGCCCGATACCCACACAACGCCGGAGCCTCCCCAGCCGTACCGGTTTCGGACGGTGCGGCGCGCGCCGCCCGGTCACCGGCGCGCGGCACCCGCCCTGCCGTCCCCCTGCCGTCCCCCGCCCCGGGACGCCCGCCCCGCGGCCCCTCACCGCGCGGTCTCCTGCACCCCCATCAGCGAGAAGAGGCGGCCCGCCGCCGCACGGTGCTTCCTGGCCGCGTGCCGGTCCCCCTGGGCGTCGGCGGTCCTGGCGAGGTCCCACAGCGCGCTCGCCTCGTCGTGGCGCAGCTCCATGCGGCAGGCGATCTCGTAGGCCAGCAGCTGCTGGGCCCGCGCCGCGCTCAGGTCGCCGTGCGCGTACAGGGCCCGCCCGGCCGAGAGGTGGACGGTGGCACGGTGGATGTCGTCGGTGCAGCGGGTGGCCTCGGCGAGCGCGTGGGTGGCACTGCTCGCCGCCTCCTCCAGCAGGCCCATGCACACCAGCACGTCCGTCCTGCGAGCGAGGACCAGCGGCAGCACGGAGGGCATGCTCATCCGCCGGCACCGCTCCAGCGCCGCGTCGGCCCGGGCGAGCGCCTCGTCGTAGCGGCCCAGGCCCTCGATCGCCTGCGAGAGGTTGCTCAGCGCGTCCACGGAGAGCTGGATCTCCTGGATCGAGTCGAAGATGGCCACCGCCCGCTCCGCCGAGTCCGCCGCCTCCTCGAACCGCCCGAGCCGCACCTGGATGAGGCTCAGGGTGCTCAGCGACGAGCCGTCGAGCCGGGTGAAGCCGAGTTCCTGGGCGGCGAGGTTGGCCTCCTCGCTCAGCCGGAGCGCCCGGTCCAGCTCCCCCAGGCTGTTGTACGCCTGCCCCAGCCGCGCCTTGCACTCCGCCTCGCTGTGCGCGTCCGCCATCAGCTGGGACAGGTCCACCGCCTCCTCCAGCCGGGCCACGGCCTCCCGCAGCTGGCCCAGCCGCCACTTGCCCATGGCCAGGTTCATGAGGTTCAGCCGGGTCAGCGGCCGGTCCCCGAGCTTCCGCGAGGCGCTCACCCCCTTCTCCAGCGCCGCGTTCGCCTGGGCGTCGTAGCCGCGGATGCTCGAATGGAAGCCCAGCTCGCGCGGCAGCCGCGCGGCGTGCCAGAACAGCCCCCTGTCGTACGCGGCGTCGACGGCCAGCAGCAGGCTGTCGCGGTGCTGGTCGAGCCACTGGAGCGCCGCCTCCTTGTCGGCGTACCGGTGGCCCCTGGCGTCCTCGCCGGTGTCCCCGAAGCGGCGCCGCCCGGGGAAGAGCACGTCGCACGCGTTCTCCGCCCGGTGCAGGTAGTGGTCCAGCAGCCGCCGCACCGCCTGGGCGTCCTCCGGCGCCTTCTGGCTCTGCGCCACCCGGTGCACGAAGCTGCGCACCAGGTCGTGCAGGGCGTACGCCCCCGGCTCCCTGGCCTCCAGCAGCCGTACGTCTACCAGCTCTTCCAGCACGTTCTCGGCCGTCATCGGGTCGGTGTCCAGCAGCGCGGCGGCCTCGTCGGCGTCCAGGTAGCGCCCGGGGTGGTGTCCCAGCAGCCGGAAGGCCGTCCGCTGCTCCTGGGGCATGGACTGGTACGACAGCAGCAGCGCGCCCGCGACCCCCCGGCCCTCGCTGGCGAGTTCGTCCAGGCGCCGCTCGTGGTCCCGCAGCCGGTCGACGAGCCGCTGGACGGTCCAGCGCGGGCGGTTCGCCAACCGGGCGGCGGCGATCCTGACCGCCAGCGGAAGCCCCCCGCACAGCCGCACCAGCTCGCGGGCCGCCTCCGGCTCCCGCTCCACCCGCTCGGCGCCGAGGGTGGTGCGCAGCAGCTGGTGGCTGTCCGGCTCGGGAAGGGCGCCCACGGTGAGCCACTCGGCCCCGTCCAGCCCGGTCAGCCGGGGGCGGCTGGTGATCAGGACCAGGCTGTCGGAGGAGGCCGGGATCAGCGCCCGCACCTGGTCGGAGGCGGCGGCGTTGTCCAGCACCAGGAGCATCCGGCGGCCGTGCATGTAGGACTGCCACAGCGCGGCGCGCCCGGCCGGCACCACGGGTATCTCGCTGCTGGGGATGCCGACGGCGGCGAGCAGGTCCCCCTGGGCGTGGAACGCGCTGAGCGGCGTCTGGCCCGGGGTGAAGCCGTGCAGGTCGACGAAGAGCCGGCCGCACGGGTACTGCTCGGCCATTTGGTGGGCCGCGTGGATGGCCAGCGCCGTCTTGCCGCCGCCGCCCATGCCGTCGATGGCCAGGACCGTCGGCGAGCCCTCGGGGGCGTGCCCGGCCGCGTCCCGGATCCACTTCAGCTCGGAGGTCCGTCCCGAGAAGTCCGGCACGTCGAACGGCAGCGCGTGCGGAGCCTCGGTGGCCGAGTGCCTGGCCCGGGACGCGGAGCGCTCCCGGCGGGAGAGCGCCGGGTCCTGACGCAGGATGCGTTCGTGCAGATCGGTCAGCTCGATGCCGGGGTCGATGCCCAGTTCGTCGGCGAGGTGGTCCCTGGCGCGGGCGAACTCGCTCAGCGCGGCGGCCTGTTGGCCGGAGTGGTAGAGGGCGAGCATCAGCCGGCTGCGCAGGGTCTCGCGCAGCGGGTGCTCGTCCACCAGGGTGCGCAGCTCGCCCGTGATCTCGGAGGCCTCGCCCGCCTCCATGCACAGGTCGTAGAGCTGCTCCGCGGCGGTGAGCCGCTGTTCCTCCAGGGCCGTCGAGGCGGCGTCGACGACGCGTCCGCCGGATCCGGACAGCACCGGCCCCCGCCAGAGGGCCAGTGCCTCGCGCAGCCGCGCCGCGGCCCGGTCCGCCTCCCCCGCGTCCGACGACTCCCTGGCCTGCCGCAGCAGCCGCTGGTAGCGCAGCAGGTCGAGCTGTCCGGTGTCGACGACCGCGCGGTAGCCGGGCCCGTCGGTGACGATGGTGTCCGGTCCGTACGGGATGAGGCGGCGCAGCTTGGCGACCGTCTTGCGCACCTGGTGCTCGGCGCTGTCCGGCGGCTTCTCGTTCCAGGCGGCCGTCACCAGACGGGAGATGGGCACCACCCGCCCCGCCTCCAGGAGCAGCACGGCGAGGACGCGCCGTTGCAGGGGCCCGTTGATCGGAACCGGTTCCGATCCGCTGCGGACTTCCAGTGAGCCGAGGACCGCGAATTCCGGTTTGGGACCGGTGGCGCCTCCCATGTCATCCGATGTCCCGGCCTGCACCCGATCCTCCCCCGTAGATGGGACGCACGTCCTCGTGAGAATAGGTCACCTCATGGAGTACATGCACCTGCCATGTTCGACTCCGGCGATCCATTCCCGTGCTCCCCCGCAGCTCCGCGGGGGGTCGCGGCCGCCCGGCGCGCTATTCGGTTGGCCGGATATCGGCGATGAGGTCCTCCCGCGCATTGGAGACCCGCTCCTGGGTGAGTTCCGGACTATCGCCCTCCACGACCACATAGCCGCGCCGGGCACGCGGGTCGCCGACGGGGGGGATCAAGTCGCCGACGGCGTACGGGAAGCGGGCTCCGCGAACCCACGGCGTCACGGCGATGTCCTCCGTACCGGTGTACGTCTCCAGTCTGCCCCCGGGCAGCAGGAAGAACCCGATCTCCGCGTACTGGGAGGCGCTCGGCACGACCGGGGGTCCGCCCAGGAGGGCCGCGAGGACCGCCGCCTCGAAGTCGAAGCCGCGCGCGATCTCCACGAGCAGCGGGATCCGGTCGGCGGCCAGGTGCGCCCGGCAGGACACGATCCGCGGCCCGTCGGGCAGCAGCGCCACCTGGGTGTGGGCCGGGCCGAAGCGGTACCCGCTCGCCTCCAGCCAGTCCACCGCCGCCGCCTCGATGACCTTGCGCTCGTCGTCGGTCAGCGGCGCCGGATGGAGGTAGCCCGTCACCAGGAAGTGCGGGCGCCCCGTGGTGCGTTGGGCGGTCACGCCGACGACGTGGTGGTAGCCGTCCACGGTGAGCGTCTCGACGCTCAGCCGGGGAGCCTGTACGGGGGCCCGCTCGCAGGCCTGGAGCCGCTTGTACGCCTCCGGCGGGTTGGGGGAGAGTCCGAGCCGCCACGCCTCCTCGGCCACCGGCAGGACGGAGTCGCCGTGGCCGCAGTGCAGCAGCGCGTCGATCCCGTGGCGGCGCGTGATCCGCGTGATGGTCTCGCGCAGCCGGTCCTCGTCGGCGAAGTCGGTGAGCAGCAGCTCTTCGGAGCCCTCCTCGATCCGCTGCGCGAAGTCGGCCTCCAGTTGGACCGGGTCCCATATCGACCAGATACGGAACCCCAACTCGGCTCCTCGTCGTACGAGTTGGTGGCTCGGCATCACCAGGAGCAGTCTGGATCGCGAGCCCCTCTGGGAGTGTGCACACATACACGCCACTGTGGCCTGCGGTCTTCCCGCCCTGTTCCCCTTCCCTTCCCCACCGCGCGGCCCCGCCCGCCCGGCCCCCCGCCCCCGCGACGGACGGTCAGTAGTGGTAGCGCGCCGCCAGGACGATGATCTCCCGGTCCGTGACGAGGTAGGCGAGGCGATGCTCGTCGTCGATGCGTCGAGACCACGCGCCCGGCAGGTGGTACTTCAGCGGCTCGGGCTTGCCGAGCCCGGTGAACGGATCGCGCAGGACGTCCTCGATGAGCCTGTTGATCCTCGCGAGCGTCTTGCGGTCGTTCCTGAGCCAGGACGTGTAGTCCTCCCAGCCGTGCTCCTCGAAGACGAGCCTCACTCGGCACCCCGCCCGGCATCAGCCGAGTCGGGGTCGATGAGCGTGCGCTCGGAGAGCCCTGTGCCGTTCAGCGCGTTGTCGTACGCCCTGAGCAGGCGACGCGCGTTCGCCGGCGAACGCAGGAGGTACGAGCCCTCACGCAGGGCGGCGTAGTCCTCGGCGGAGACGAGCACGGCGTTCCCGTGCTTGGACACGATCTCGATGGCGTCGTGGTCCTCGTTGACCTTCTTGATCAACGGGAAGAGATCCCTGCGGGCCTCGCTCGCGGTGATGGACACGCCCATGCCCCCTTTTGGCAAGTGGTACCGGATAACGTACCACTTGGGCGGGACTTTCGGGCGGATCGACAGCCGACGGAGGCCCCCAGAGAGCGGCACCGAAACACGGAGGGGGCCGGACTCCATGAAGTCCGACCCCCTCCGACCCGCACACCTGTCACATCAAGTGACATGCAGTAGCGAATCGATCACACGTTGAAGCGGAACTCGACGACGTCGCCGTCCTGCATGACGTATTCCTTGCCCTCGATCCGGGCCTTGCCCTTGGAGCGGGCCTCGGCGATGGAGCCGGTCTCGACCAGGTCGGCGAAGGAGATCACCTCGGCCTTGATGAAGCCCTTCTGGAAGTCGGTGTGAATGACTCCGGCAGCCTCGGGGGCGGTGGCGCCCTTCCTGATCGTCCAGGCGCGGGTCTCCTTGGGGCCGGCCGTCAGGTAGGTCTGGAGGCCGAGGGTGTCGAAGCCGACCCGGGCGAGGGTGGCCAGGCCCGGCTCCTCCTGGCCCATGGACTGGAGGAGCTCCAGGGCCTCGGCGTCGTCCAGCTCGATCAGCTCGGACTCGATCTTGGCGCTCAGGAAGATCGCCTCGGCCGGGGCGACCAGCTCGCGCTGGGCGTTCTTGAAGTCCTCGTCGGCCAGCTCGTCCTCGTCCACGTTGAAGACGTAGATGAAGGGCTTGGCGGTCAGCAGGTGGAGGTCGCGGATCGGGGCGGTGTCGAAGCCGGCCTCGAAGAGCGTCTTGCCGGTCTCCAGGATCGCCTGCGCGGCCTCGGCGGCGGCCAGCACGGGGGCGGTCTCCTTCTTGAGGCGCGCCTCCTTCTGGAGCCGCGGCAGGACCTTCTCGACGCTCTGGAGGTCGGCCAGGATCAGCTCGGTGTGGATGGTCTCGATGTCGTCCTTGGGCGACACCTTGCCGTCCACGTGCACCACGTCCGGGTCGGTGAAGGCGCGCACGACCTGGCAGATCGCGTCCGACTCGCGGATGTTGGCGAGGAACTTGTTGCCCAGCCCCTCGCCCTCGCTGGCGCCGCGCACGATGCCGGCGATGTCGACGAAGTCGACCGTCGCCGGGAGGATGCGCTGGGAGCCGAAGATCTCGGCGAGCTTGGCCAGCCGCTCGTCCGGGACACCGACCACGCCGACGTTCGGCTCGATGGTGGCGAACGGGTAGTTGGCCGCCAGCACGTCGTTCTTGGTCAGGGCGTTGAACAGGGTCGACTTGCCGACGTTCGGCAGGCCGACGATTCCGATCGTGAGCGACATGAAGCGCAGTCCCGTGGGCTTGGAGGAGTTGGGTCGGCACCGTACGGGCCGACCCCCAAGTCTACGGGCAGCCCCCGCCCCACCTCACTCCTCGGTCGCCGCGGCCCGGGACGGGCCCGTTGATCATGGTGCGCCGCCCCGGCCGGGCGGGCCGCCCCACCTGAGTGACGATCACATCACTACTCCGCCCGGAGACACGGGGCAAGACCTGAACGGTCCATTACACAGTGTGGCGATGATCGGACCGTACGTTGGGCGGGTGGAGCAGAGCATCCGTACCCAGCCGCCAGGGCCAAGACGCCGTCCGCCGACCCGCGCGGCCGCAGCCGCCGTCCCCGGCCCAGGCCGGGCTCCCGGGACCGCCGGAGCCCCCGCCGAGTCCTCCCCCGCCTCCCGGCTGACGGCCGTCGGCACCGGCGTGGCCGCCGTCCTGGCGACGCTCGCGGTGGCCGGCCTGGACCTGCTGCTGTTCGACGGCCTGGGCTGGCTGTTCGGCCTCGGCTACCTGGTGGTCTGCTTCCAGCTGGCCGTCCGGGTGCGCTACGCCGACCTGCTGGCCGCGCCGATCAGCGGGCCGATCGCCTTCGCCCTCGCCCTGCTGCTGCTCGAACCGGTGAACTCCCCCGGCGTCACCGCCCAGGTGGTCTCGCTGGCGACCGGGCTGGCGCTGCGGGCGGACTGGCTGTTCTCCGGCACCGGGCTGGCCACGCTGATCGTGCTCGCCCGGTTCGTCGCCCAGCGCCGGATCCACCGCTCCCGCTGAGGCCCGCCCCCGCCGGAACCGCCCCCGCCGAGGCCGGGCCGGCCCTCAGCCCCCCGCCCTGGCCGCCGCCATGGCGGCCCCGACGATGCCCGCGTCGTTGCGCAGCTCCGCCGGCACCACCCGCGCCGCGCGCTCCTTCAGCCGCGGCAGGAACTTCTCGTGCTTGCGGCTCACCCCGCCGCCGATCACGATCAGCCGCGGCGAGAACAGCATCTCCACCAGGTCCAGGTACTCGTCGACCCGCTCGGCCCACTGCTCCCAGGTCAGCCCGTGCCGCTCCTTGGCGGCCGAGGAGGCCCGGCGCTCGGCGTCCTTGCCGCGCAGCTCCAGGTGGCCCAGCTCGGTGTTGGGCACCAGCACGCCGTCCACGAACAGGGCGCTGCCGATGCCGGTGCCGAAGGTGAGCACCAGCACCACGCCCGACTCGCCCCGCCCGGCGCCGTGCGTCAGCTCGGCCAGCCCGGCCGCGTCCGCGTCGTTCAGGACGGTCGCGGGCATCCCCAGCGCCTCCCGGAAGAGGCCCGCGGCGTCCAGGCCGATCCAGCCCTTGTCCACATTGGCCGCCGTCCTGGTGCGGCCGTCGACCACCACCCCGGGGAAGGTCAGCCCGACCGGGCCCTGATGGCCGAAGTGGCGGACCACCTCGCACACGGCGGCGACCACGGCCTCGGGGGCGGACGGCTGCGGGGTGAGCACCTTGTGGCGCTCCTCGGCGAGCGTGCCCCTGGCGAGGTCGACCGGTGCGCCCTTGATCCCCGAGCCGCCGATGTCCACGCCGAATACCGCCGTCATCACGTCCACCCTCCGCCGTCGGCCGCGGACCCGCTGGTCCACGGCCCGTGAATTGTCCACAGCCTGTGCACAAAGTTACGAGAGGGCGCCCGCCGACGCACAGCAGAGGGCCCGGTACCCCGCACGGGGGTACCGGGCCCTCCGGAGGATCAGAGCTTGCCCGCCGCCTCGGCGCGCAGGTCGCGGCGCAGCTCCTTGGGCAGCGAGAAGATCAGGTGCTCCTCGGCGGTCTTGACCGTCTCGACCGTGTCGTAGCCGCGCGCGGCCAGGAACTCCAGCACGCCGTCGACCAGGATCTCCGGCACCGAGGCGCCGCTGGTCAGGCCGACCGTGGTGACGCCCTCCAGCCACTCCTCGCTGATCTCCTCGGCGAAGTCCACCAGGTGGGCGGCCTTGGCGCCGTACTCCAGTCCGACCTCGACCAGGCGGACGGAGTTGGAGGAGTTCCTGGAGCCGACCACGATCAGCAGGTCGGTCTCGGGGGCCAGCTGCTTGACCGCGACCTGGCGGTTCTGGGTGGCGTAGCAGATGTCGTCGCTGGGCGGGCTGACCAGCCCGGGGAAGCGCTTCTTCAGCTCGCCGACGGTGGCCATGGTCTCGTCGACGGACAGCGTGGTCTGGGACAGCCAGACGACCTTGGACTCGTCCCTGACCTGCACGCCCGCGACATCCTCGGCACCGTCCACCAGGTGGATCCGGTCCGGGGCCTCGCCCATGGTGCCGACGACCTCCTCGTGGCCCTCGTGGCCCACCAGCAGGATGTCGAAGCCCTCGTCGGCGAAGCGCACGGCCTCCTTGTGCACCTTGGTGACCAGCGGGCAGGTGGCGTCGACGGTGGCGAGCTTGCCGGCCCGCGCCTCGTCGTGGACGGACGGGGCGACGCCGTGCGCGGAGAAGACGACGATCGAGCCCTCGGGCACCTCCTCCGTCTCGTCGACGAAGATCGCGCCCTTCTTCTCCAGGGTCTGCACCACGTACTTGTTGTGGACGATCTGCTTGCGGACGTAGATGGGGGCCCCGTACTGCTCCAGGGCCTTCTCCACGGCGATCACGGCGCGGTCGACTCCCGCGCAGTAGCCCCGGGGGGCGGCGAGCAGGACACGGCGCTGCGCGGTCTTGGACATGGCTCCATCGTACGGGCGGCCACGAGTCGCGCCGCCCCTGGCGGGGAGCCGCGCCGATGGCGGGCGCATTCCGTGCAGACCCGGTCAACAGCGCTCAAAATATGGTGTCTATGAGCTCTGTGAGCGAGCAGGTGACGCCGAGCGGCCTGCGCCGCAGCCTGGGCGTCCGCGATCTGATGGTCTACGGACTGCTGTTCATCGCCCCGATGGCGCCGGTCGGCGTGTTCGGTGTGCTGGACGCCAAGAGCCACGGCGCCGTCGCCACGGTGTACCTGGCCGCGACGGTGGCGATGGGCTTCACCGCCTTCTCGTACGCCCAGATGGTCCGCGCGGTGCCGCAGACCGGGTCGGTGTTCGCCTACGCGCGGGCCGGGCTGGGCGAGGGGCCCGGTTTCATCGCCGGCTGGATGGCGATGCTCGACTACCTGCTGATCCCCGCGGTGGCCTACCTGTTCTCCGGGATCGCGCTGAACTCCCTGGTCCCGGACGTCTCGCGCTGGGTGTGGACGGCGCTCGCGGTGGTGGTGACCACCGCGCTCAACCTGGTCGGGGTGCGGACGGCGGCGGCGGTCGGCTTCGCGGTGCTCGCGATGGAGATCCTGGTGCTGGCGGTGTTCGTGGCCGCGGCCGTGGTGGCACTGGCCCAGGGCGGGGCCCAGCGCGGCTGGGACACCCCGTTCACCGCCGTCGGGGACTTCTCGCTGACCGCGGTGATCTCGGCGGTGTCCGTCGCGGTGCTCTCGTACCTGGGCTTCGACGCGATCGCCACCTTCGTGGAGGAGGCGGTCGGCGCCTCGGCGGCGGTGGCCAGGGCGGTGCTCTGGTGCCTGGCGCTGGCCGGGGTGCTGTTCGTCGCCCAGACCTACCTGGCGGCGCTGCTGGAGCCGACCGGCCCGGAGCAGCTGGCCGCCGACCCGGTGGCGCAGGGCTCGGCCTTCTACGACACCGTGGAGAGCGGCGTCGGGCACTGGCTGCACGTGCTGGTGGCGGCGGGCAAGGCGGTCGGCGCGGCCTTCGCGGCCCTGGCCGGGCAGGCCGCGGCCGGGCGGCTGGTCTACGCGATGGGCCGGGACGGACGGCTGCCGCGCGTCCTCGGCTCGGTCGACCCGGCCAGCGCGGTGCCGCGCCGGGCGCTGCTGGCGGCCGCGGTGATCACCATGGCGGCGGCGGTCTGGGCGGCGAACCGGGACGACGGCCTGGACCAGCTCACCTCGGTGGTGAACGTGGGCGCGCTGACCGCCTTCGCGCTGCTGCACGCCTCGGTGATCGGCTGGTACACGGTGCGGCACGGCTCGCGGCGGTGGCTGCGGCACCTGGTCGTGCCGGTGCTGGGGATCGCGGTGATCGGGGCGGTGGTGTACGAGGCCTCGGCCACCGCGCAGATCGTCGGGCTGGTCTGGCTGGCGGCCGGCCTGGTGGTGCTGGCCGTCCAGGGTGCCACCGGCCGGGGCGGCACCCCGGGCACCCGGGCCGGCGGGCGCCGGCAGCCGTAGCCGCGGCCGGGGCGGCGGCGACCGGGGCCGGACCGGAGGCCGCGGCGGTCTCGGCCGTGTCGGCGGACGCCGCTAGCCTCGTACGCATGGCCAACACCAGCTCCCCCGAAGCGCCGCTCCCGGTCGGCAAGGTCTCCGCGCTGATCGGCGGCTGGATCGACCGGCTCGGCGCGGTCTGGGTGGAGGGCCAGATCACCCAGCTCAGCCGCCGTCCGGGGGCGGGTGTGGTGTTCCTGACCCTGCGCGACCCGCAGGCGGACGTGTCGCTCACCGTGACCTGCTTCCGCTCGGTGTTCGACCAGGTCGCGGACGTGGTGCAGGAGGGCGCGCGGGTCGTCGTGCACGCCAAGCCGGAGTGGTACGCGGCGCGCGGGCAGCTGTCGCTGCGCGCCTCGGAGATCCGGCCGGTGGGCCTGGGCGAGCTGCTGGCCCGGCTGGAGCAGCTGAAGCGGCGGCTGGCCGGGGAGGGCCTGTTCGCGGCCGAGCGCAAGCGGGCGCTGCCGTTCCTGCCGCAGTGCGTGGGGCTGGTCACCGGGCGCGACTCGGCGGCCGAGCGGGACGTCCTGGAGAACGCCAGGCGGCGCTGGCCGGCCGTCCGCTTCGAGGTCCGCAACGTCCCGGTGCAGGGGGTCAGCGCGGTGGAGCGGGTGAGTGCGGCCGTGCGGGAGCTGGACGAGCACCCCGAGGTGGACGTGATCATCGTGGCCCGCGGCGGCGGCAGCGTGGAGGACCTGCTGCCGTTCTCGGACGAGGGGCTGGTGCGGCTGGTCGCGGCCGCCCGTACGCCGGTGGTGAGCGCGATCGGGCACGAGCCGGACCAGCCACTGCTGGACTTCGTCGCCGACCTGCGCGCCTCCACCCCGACCGACGCGGCCAAACGGGTGGTTCCCGACGTCGGCGAGGAGCTGGCCAAGGTCCGCCAGCTGCGCGACCGCGCCCGCCGGCACGTGCTGTCCCGGGTCGAGCGCGAGCAGCACGGGCTGGACGGGCTGCGCAGCCGCCCGTCGCTGGCCGCCCCGCACCGGATGCTGGACGGCCGCGGGCAGGAGGTGGACGGCCTGCTGGAGCGGGCCAGGCGCACCCTGCGGCACCGGCTGGACCACGCCCAGAGCGACCTCGGGCACACCCTGGCCAGGGTGGTCGCGCTCTCCCCGGCGGCCACCCTGGAGCGCGGCTACGCGGTGCTCCAGCGGGCGGACGGCACGGTGGTGACCGACCCGGCGCAGGCCGCTCCCGGCGAGGGGCTGCACGCCAGGGTGGCGGGCGGCGGCTTCGACGTCACCGTGGCGCCCGGGTAGCCGGCGACGCGGGGGGCTGGGGACGCGGGGGCTGGGGAGTGTCGGCCCGAGCCCCTACGCTGGCACGCATGGCAGAGCAGCAGGAACAGCAGGACGCGACGGCGGCACCGAACCCGGACGACGCGCTGGGCTACGAGCACGCCAGGGACGCGCTGCTGGAGGTCGTCCGGCAGCTGGAGACCGGCGGGACATCGCTGGAGGAGTCGCTGGCCCTGTGGGAGCGCGGCGAGCAGCTGGCCAAGGTGTGCCAGCGCTGGCTGGACGGCGCCCGGGCCCGGCTGGACGCCGCGCTGGCCGCCGAGGAGGACGGGGCCCGGGGCGGCGAGTGACGTGGGTCACACTGACTTGGGGAATCGTTGAATATTCACCTATGTTGGTGGAAGTGAACGGCCACGGCCGATCACACCGACGAACCCCAATTCCGCTTGAGGTGCAGAAGCATGACCACCGACGCCCTGGTACTCGACGCCGCCGCTCAGGACCTGCTGTTCCGTGAGGCCCGCACCGCGAACACCTTCACCGAGGAGCCCGTCTCCGAGGAGCAGATCCAGGCCATCTACGAGCTGGTGAAGTTCGGCCCGACCGCCTTCAACCAGCAGCCGCTGCGCGTCGTCCTGGTCCGCTCGGCCGAGGGCCGCGAGCGCCTCGTCCAGCACATGGCGGACGGCAACAAGGCCAAGACCTCCGCCGCGCCGCTGGTCGCCATCCTGGCCGCGGACAACGAGTTCCACGAGGAGCTGCCGACCCAGCTCCCGCACTTCCCGCAGGCCAAGGACATGTTCTTCACGGAGCGCAGCGTCCGTGAGCAGTCCGCCACGCTGAACGGCGCCCTCCAGGCCGCCTACTTCATCATCGGCGTGCGCGCCGCCGGCCTGGCCGCCGGCCCGATGACCGGCTACGACGCCGCGGGCCTCAACAAGGAGTTCTTCGGCAACGGCGAGCACTCGGTGCTGGCCGTGGTCAACATCGGCAAGCCGGGCGAGGAGGCCTGGTTCCCGCGTTCGCCGCGCCTGGCCTACGACGAGGTCGTCACCACGGTCTGACCCGTCCCGCGCGAAGGGCCCCGCACCGGTTCGTCCGGTGCGGGGCCCTTCGGCGTGCGCGGGAGGAGAACCCGGCGCGCGAGGACCCGGCGCGGGGGCGGGGCTACTTGAGCGCCTGCGCCAGCTCGGCCAGCTCCTCGTAGGAGGCGGTGCCGGTGAGCAGGGTGGTCCCGGAGCCGGTCTGGGCGGCCAGCGCGCGGGCCTTCTCGCCCCGCACCCGGTCCCAGCTGCGGCCGGACACGTCGGAGGTGCCGTCCGGCTTGGCGCCCGTGACGTAGTCGGCCACCAGCGCGTCGCGCTTCACGTCGCTCTGCTCGATCGCCGCGTACTGGCCCGAGGGGGTCACGAAACCCAGGTGCCAGGCGTTGCCCTTGCCGTTGTTCATGTCGGCCGGCCGGTAGCTGACCGAGGTGGCCCGCCACTTGTCCGGCAGCCCCTCGGGGGAGAGCAGCGGATACGGCGCGGCACGCTTGGCCGAGGCCGCCGCCACCTTGTACTCGACCGCGTGCACCGGGTCGCCGCTGGCGTCGTGCGGGAGGAACAGGTATCCGATCCAGACGACGAAACCGACCGCCAGCATCGACAGGACCATGTCCCGTACGGTCTGCCGGCCCCTCATGCCCTTGTTGTCTGCTGCCACCCCCACATGGTGACTCATCCACATCACGCGACACTCACCAGGGGGGTTCACGCACGGGTGAAACGGAACGAAACGGTGGTTTCCGCCCGGGGCAGCGACCCGCGCCACAGACAGTCATCTCGTGGGCAGATACGATCGCAGGACCCTCACCACGGCGTTCGACCAGGCAGTAGTCGGGCGCTTACTGGCCGTCGCGTACAGAGAGGTAACGACGATGACCGCGCAGTACCCTCACCACCTTCCCAGTGCCCTGGAGGTCGCGCCGGAGGCTCCCGACCGGAACCTCGCGCTCGAACTCGTCAGGGTCACCGAGGCGGCCGCGATGGCCGCCGGCCGGTGGGTCGGACGTGGCGACAAGAACGGCGCGGACGGCGCCGCCGTCAAGGCGATGCGCACCCTCGTCTCGACCGTCTCGATGAACGGCATCGTCGTCATCGGCGAAGGCGAGAAGGACGAAGCCCCGATGCTCTACAACGGCGAGCGGGTCGGCGACGGCACCGGCGCCGAGTGCGACGTCGCGGTGGACCCGGTGGACGGCACCACGCTGACCGCCAAGGGCATGAACAACGCGGTGGCCGTGCTGGCCGTCGCCGACCGCGGCACCATGTTCGACCCCAGCGCCGTGTTCTACATGGACAAGCTGGTGGCCGGCCCCGAGGCGGCCGAGTTCGTCGACATCACCGCCCCGCCGGCGGTCAACATCCGCAGGGTCGCCAAGGCCAAGGGCAGCGCCGTCGAGGACGTCACCGTCGTCGTGCTCGACCGCCCGCGCCACGACAGCCTGGTCCGGGAGATCCGCGAGGCGGGCGCCCGGATCAAGTTCATCTCGGACGGCGACGTGGCCGGCGCCATCATGGCCGCCCGCGAGGGCACCGGCGTCGACCTGCTGATGGGCGTCGGCGGCACCCCCGAGGGCATCATCGCGGCCTGCGCGATGAAGTGCATGGGCGGCGTCATCCAGGGCCGACTGTGGCCCAAGGACGACGCCGAGCGGCAGAAGGCCCTGGACGCCGGCCACGACCTGGACCGGGTGCTCACCACCGACGACCTGGTCAGCGGCGAGAACGTGTTCTTCGTCGCCACCGGCATCACCGACGGCGAGCTGCTGCGCGGCGTGCACTACCGCTCGGAGACCGCCACCACCAGCTCGCTGGTGATGCGCTCCAAGAGCGGCACCATCCGCGAGATCAACTCCACCCACAAGCTCTCGAAGCTGCGGGCGTACAGCGCGATCGACTTCGACCGCGCCAACTGAGGCCCGGAAGAACGCGCTTCGCGGCCCCGGCGGAATCCCCCTCCGCCGGGGCCGCGGCGCGTCCTCCGTCCCCTCTCGGACCCGCCGTCACCCGGCTATCCGGCGCCGCGCGGCCGCCGCCACCCTGGCCGCCTCGCGCAGCTCCGTGTCCCGGCGGCGACGCCGGGCCAGCACCACCCGCCGCTCGGCGGCCGTCAGCCCGCCCCAGACCCCGTACGGCTCCGGCTGGGCCAGCGCGTGCTCGCGGCACTCCAGCAGCACCGGGCAGCGGGCGCACACCTGTTTGGCCTGCTCCTCGCGCGACAACCGGGCCGCCGTCGGCTCCTTGGAGGGCGCGAAGAACAGCCCCACCTCGTCCCGCCGGCACGCCGCGCCGGTGTGCCAGGGATTGTCGTCGCCCGCGGGGGCACCGGCCGGACCGCCCGGGGGCTGCGGCTGCGGCCGGACGCCGGGGCGGCGCTCCAGCACCTGCGCGGCGGCGACTGGCGAGGTGGTGCGGGACTCGATCGGATGCAGCACGGCCGTACTCCTGACGAGGCTCTCGGACACGGGGACCCCTCGCTCCGCTGCCGGCTGCGAGCCCCCGCTGTCCAACCCCGGCACGGCCGCTCGGCCGCCTCCGGTGCGCAGCCGTACAAGAAGCGATGTGCGGAAGGAACTACCCCGCCCGGCCGCGATTCATGCACACTGCACGCAAACGACTACGCAGCGCACCGGCCGCAACGCCGAGCGCCCGGCCGGGAGTTGCTCCCCGGCCGGGCGCCGTGCAGGTCAATGGTGCTCAGTCGGTGCCGAGTTGGCGGCGCACCCACTCCTTCAGCTTCTTGCCGCGGCGCGGCTTGGCGGTGCAACCGCCGAACAGGGCAAGGCCCTTGACTCGGACAACCGGAGCGTACGGGTCCGCCGCGGTCTGCTCCCGGACGTCGAAGCCGCCGAACAGGCCGATCCCGCTGCCGTGCAGGCTGACGTTCTCCGGCACCCGGACGTCGACCCCGCCGAACATCGCCATGACGGTGATCTCCACCTCGGGAGACTCGAACACGGCGTCGCCCAGGTCGATCTCCACCCCGCCGAACGCGGCGAAGGCGCTCAGCTTCGAGCCCACCCGCCAGCGGCCCTTCCGGGACGCGCCGCCGAAGACGGCCACCACCCACGGGGACTCCTGGCGCGCGGGCGGCTGCGGCGGCGCCTGCGGGGCGTTCAGCGGCGGCTTCTCGAAGGACAGCGGACGGGCCGGCAGGTCCCTGGTCAGCGGCGCGAGGTCCCCGAAGGTCTTCGCGGCGTAGGCGGCCTCGATGCGCTCCGCGTGCTCGTCGGCGTCCAGCCGGCCCTCGGCGTAGGCGTCCCGCAGCAGCTCGGCGACCTTCTCGCGGTCGGCGTCGGAGACGCGCAGCTCCGCCTCCGCGACCGGCGCGTGCGGCCGTGGCGCCGCCGCGGCCCCGCCCTCGGGCCTGAGTACGGGCTTGGGTTCGGGTTTGGTCATCGGTACGGGCGCCGGCACCAGAGGCTGCCCCGGATCGTCCTGCGACGGCGAGTTTTCCACGGGGTCAGCCTAGTCGCTCGAACTGGGGCGCGAGTGAGCCCGGTCACGCAAGGCCGACCTGTCCGCATGCCGACTTCCGCCGGGTCCTACCCTGGATGGTGCTTCGCCGACGCAGCCGGACCAACTGGACACCTAAGGACCGCCCCCATGGCTCCCACGCCAGACTTCGAGTACAGCGACCTGCTCCCCCTGGGCGCTGACCCGACCCCGTACCGCAAGCTGACCTCCGAGGGTGTCTCCACCTTCGAGGCGGGCGGTCGCACCTTCCTCCAGATCGAGCCCGAGGCGCTGCGGCTGCTGACGGCCGAGGCGATGCACGACATCTCGCACTACCTGCGCCCCGCCCACCTCGCCCAGCTGCGCCGCATCCTGGACGACCCGGAGGCCAGCCCCAACGACCGCTTCGTCGCGCTCGACCTGCTGAAGAACGTCAACATCTCGGCCGGCGGCATCCTCCCGATGTGCCAGGACACCGGCACCGCGATCGTCATGGGCAAGCGCGGCCAGAACGTGCTGACCGAGGGCGGCGACGAGTCCGCCATCGCGCGCGGCGTCTTCGACGCGTACACCAAGCTCAACCTGCGCTACTCCCAGATGGCCCCGGTGACCATGTGGGACGAGAAGAACACCGGCAACAACCTGCCGGCCCAGATCGAGCTGTACGCCACCGACGGCGACGCGTACAAGTTCCTGTTCATGGCCAAGGGCGGCGGCTCCGCCAACAAGTCGTACCTGTACCAGGAGACCAAGGCCATCCTGAACGAGGCGAGCATGCTCTCGTTCCTGGAGCAGAAGATCCGCTCGCTGGGCACCGCGGCCTGCCCGCCGTACCACCTGGCCATCGTGATCGGCGGCACCAGCGCCGAGTTCGCGCTGAAGACCGCCAAGTACGCCTCGGCGCACTACCTGGACAGCCTGCCGACCTCGGGCGACGCGAAGACCGGCCACGGCTTCCGTGACCTGGAGCTGGAGGCCAAGGTCACCGAGCTGACCCAGAAGATCGGCATCGGCGCCCAGTTCGGCGGCAAGTACTTCTGCCACGACGTGCGCGTGGTGCGGCTGCCCCGCCACGGCGCCTCGCTGCCGGTCGCGATGGCCGTCTCCTGCTCCGCCGACCGCCAGGCGCTCGGCAAGATCACCGCCGAGGGCGTGTTCCTGGAGCAGCTGGAGACCGACCCGGCGAAGTACCTGCCGGACACCACCGACGAACACCTGGACGACGACGTGGTGCGCGTCGACCTCGACCAGCCGATGTCCGCGATCCGCGCCGAGCTGTCCAAGTACCCGGTGAAGACCCGGCTCTCGCTCACCGGCACCCTGGTGGTCGCCCGCGACATCGCCCACGCCAAGATCAAGGAGCGCCTGGACGCCGGCGAGGGCATGCCCAAGTACCTCCAGGACCACCCGGTCTACTACGCGGGCCCGGCCAAGACCCCCGAGGGCTACGCCTCCGGCTCCTTCGGCCCGACCACGGCCGGCCGGATGGACTCCTACGTCGACCAGTTCCAGGCGGCCGGCGGCTCGATGGTCATGCTGGCCAAGGGCAACCGCAGCAAGCAGGTCACCGACGCCTGCGCCGAGCACGGCGGCTTCTACCTCGGCTCGATCGGCGGCCCGGCCGCCCGCCTCGCCCAGGACTGCATCAAGAAGGTCGAGGTGCTGGAGTACGCCGAGCTGGGCATGGAGGCGGTCTGGCGCATCGAGGTCGAGGACTTCCCGGCCTTCATCGTCGTCGACGACAAGGGCAACGACTTCTTCCGCGAGACCACCGAGGGCCCGCTGATCACCAGCCTGCGGATCCGCTCCAAGGAGTAGCCCGCCCCGCTCCCTCACCCCCGCCCCGGCCGCCCCTGCGGCCGGGGCGGGCTTCTTGTCGGCACATCGGCGTGGCATCCGGTACCGGATACTCGCACCATCGGGGTACGGGAATCCGGTACGGACACGAAGGGCGCTCCGATGGCGATCAGCGCGAGCGAAGCACGCACCCAGCTCTTTCCGTTGATCAAGAAGGTCAACGACGACCACGCGCCGATAAGGATCACCTCCAAGGGCGGGGACGCCGTCCTGATGTCCGCCGAGGACTACGACTCGTGGCAGGAGACGATCCACCTGCTGCGCTCTCCCGCCAACGCGCGGAGGCTCATGGAGGCCGTCGCCCGGGACAGGGCCGGCCACCCGGGCGTCAGCAGGACCGTGGAGGAGCTGGAAGCACTGGCGGGTGAGGTGTGAGGAGCGTCCACTTCGACCCGGACGCCTGGGAGGACTTCCTCTTCCGGCTCGGATCGAACCGGAAGATGGCCCAACGGATCACCCGCCTCGTCGGCGAGATCCAGCGGGACCCGTTCGGCGGGATCGGGAAGCCCGAGCCGCTGAAGGGCGACCTGGCCGGCTACTGGTCGCGCCGGATCGACGACGAGCACCGACTGGTGTACCGGGCCGACGAGAAGGAAGTGAAGATCCTCAAGGCCCGCTACCACTACCAGTAGCGAAGGGCGGCCGGCGGGCCAGGCGGTCAGAACGGCTAGGCGTCGAAGTCGTACTCCAGGACGTACGAGGCGGAGTCCAGGATCATCTCGTTGAGCTCGACGACCTGGCCCTCGTCGGCGAAGGCGGTGCGGCAGATCAGGATGACCGGGGTGCCGGCGGCGAGCTCCAGCCGGGCGGACTCCTCCGCGCCGGGCATCCGGGAGCGGACCTCCTCGCGGAAGTGCACGGGCTTGGCGCCGATCTCGGCGAGCCGGGCGTAGGTGCCGCCGGGGCCGGTGTCCTCACGGGTGATGGCGGTGCCCGCGACCAGGACGGCGGGCAGGTACGAGGTCGAGAGCAGCACCGGCTTGCCGTCCAGGACGAAGCGGCGGTGCCGCACGCACATCGGGGCGCCGGGATCGACCCCGAGCACCCGCGCCACGTGCTCGGGCGCGCCCTGCTCGGTGACGGACACCTGGTCGACCACCAGGCTGCGGTTGTCGATGTCCGCCGACCATATCGACCGGCCCGAACCCCACTGCCCCTGCGCCAGCCGCTGGATGCCGCGCCGGCGCAGCGGCCGGAACTCCCGGACGAACACCCCGGCGCCGCGGCGCGCCTCGGCGAGGCCCTCGCTCTGCAGCACGCCCAGCGCCTGACGGGCGGTCATCCGGGCCACGCCGTACTCGTCCATGAGGTCGTTCTCGCCGGGCAGGCGGTCCCCCGCGCGGTACCGGCCGGCGTCGATGGCCGTCTTCAGCGCTTCGGCGATCCGCTGGTACTTGGGCTGCTTGTCGCCACTGCTGCCGGTCATCTCCGCTCCCTCTGCCTGGGACAAATCGTAGGCGCGCCCACGGTCGCCGGTAAGCAGATACGACGACCGTTGACATCTCTAGAGATATTAGCTTCTCTAGAGATGCTGGCCAGTCGCCGACCAGAGCGAGGAGCAGCACGGTGAGCACCCGACAGCGAAACGCCCCGGCCTACCGGCCACACGTGGGTGAACTCGTCCTCGACCGGAGGACCGGACGCACCGGCATCTACATGGACACCATCGGCGGTGAGCACTACCTGCGCCCCGAGACGGGCGGCCGGGAATGGACCGCCGAACCGCACCAGGTCGACCCCGCCCCCGGGCCCGGCGATTCAGCCGAATACGATCTTCTCCGTCGATTTCGGCAAAACGCAGGCAAACGGCAACATTCCGACCGCCGCAATCCCCCCGGGTGAATCCGGAATTCCGGAACGCCCCGTACCCGTCGTCGGGCACGTTACGGATATCGCCGGTCACCATGAGTGCACCACGGGCACGTTTCGGCCACCGGCATGCCCGCCGCGTGAAGCGACGCGCACATAACAGACGAGTGCCCCCGGCCCGGACGGGGGCACGGGGACACTCGACCGGAAACGGCTTACGGGTGGCCGCCCACGACGCTCTCCGGCACGTACTTCTTGCCCGGCTCACCGGTGGCCGGCGCAGTCGGCTCCACCACGTGCTCGGCCTCGTCGCCGAAAAGCCCGGACTCTATGTCCGCCTTCTGCTCGTCGGTCGGCGCGGCGTACTCGGCCGGGTTCGAGGCCGCGGTGACCGCACCCTCGACAGCCTTGCCCGCCTCCACAGCGGCGGCCGGGGCCTCGGTCTTCGCCTCGTTCTCGGGCTTCGACGCCACCGGGTTCTCGCTCTGGTCGTTGGCCATTGGGCGGCCGCCTTTCGGTCATCAAATGTGTCTTGCCCGGCCTCCGTGGCACGGGCGCGGGGACAGTATCGTAGGGTTGATTAAATGTCCGATAAACATCGTGCGACTTGCGGTGCCGTCCGGCAGAGTCGGCCGTCCGCCTAAGCTGAAGCACCGCGGCGGACCGCCGAGCGCCCTTTCACGGAATCGACACCACAGGCCATCGGGGGACTTCATGGAGTTTCGGGAGACGCCGCAGGCCTCTGCGCTGCGCTTCCAAGTCCTCGGCCCGGTCCAGGCCTGGCTCGACGGCAACCCCGTCCCCCTCGGATCCCCCCAGCAGCAAGCCGTTCTGACAGCCCTTCTGCTGCATTCCGGACGCCCGGTCGCCACGCAGGACCTGGTCGACGCGCTCTGGGGCGAACGGCCTCCGGCCCAGGCCGTGGCCGCACTGCGGACCTATGTCTCCCGCCTGCGCTCCGTCATCGAGCCCCGCCGGGAGATTCGCCGGCCCGCCGAGCTGCTGGTCTCGGTCGCCGACGGGTACGCACTGCGCATCCCGGGCGAGGCGCTCGACCTGACGGTCTTCGAACGGCTCTCCACCGAGGCCGCCGCCGCCAGGACCGCCGGCGACAGGCACGAGGTCCACCGACTGCTGGCGCAGGCGCTGGACCTGTTCAGCGGCCGCCCGCTCACCGGCATCCCCGGCCCCTACGCCGACAGCCAGCGGCTCCGGCTCGCCGAACGCCAGGTGACCGCCGCCGAGGAGCTGTGCGCCGCCGCCCTCGACATCGGCCTGCACGCGGAGGTCGTCGGCGAGCTGAACAACCTGACGGCCGAGCACCCGCTGCGCGAGCGCCTGCGCGAGCTGCTGATGCTGGCGCTGTACCGCTGCGGACGCCAGGCCGAGGCGCTCGGCGTCTACTCCGACACCCGCAAGCTGCTGATCGAGGAACTCGGGGTCGAACCGGGCGCGGGCCTGTCCACGATGCACACACGCATCCTCGCGGCCGACCCCGCTCTCCTCCTCTCCGCCTCGTCCGCCCCCATCGCCCGCGACGACGGCTCGGCCGCAACCCCGGCCCCGGCCCAACTCCCGGCTGATGTATCGGACTTCAGCGGCCGTACCGAGCTGGTGGGTGACCTCTCCGCGGTCCTGATGAACGCCACCGGGCAGGCCGTGGTGGTGACCTCGCTGGCCGGCATCGGCGGCGTCGGCAAGACCACCCTCGCGGTGCACGTCGCCCACCGGGTCCGGGCCGAGTTCCCCGACGGACAGCTGTACGTGGACCTGCGTGGAGCCGGCACCTCGCCGGCCGACCCCGTCGTCGTCCTCGGTGACTTCCTGCACGCGCTCGGCGTCACCGAGAACCCCGACTCGCTCGAACAGCGCTCCGCCCTCTATCGCTCGCTGCTCGCCAACCGGCGGATGCTCATCCTGCTGGACAACGCCCGCGACGCCGACCAGATCCGGCCGCTGATCCCAGGCGTCTCAGGCTGCGCGGTGCTCGCCACCAGCCGCTCCCGGCTGGCCGGCATCCCGGGTGCACAGCTCTTCGACGTCGAGGAGCTGACCTCGGACGAGGCGCTGGCGCTCTTCTCGGCCATCGTCGGTGAGCAGCGGGTCGCCGCCGAGCCGGAGGCCGCCACGGCAGTGATCACCGCCTGCGGCTTCCTGCCGCTGGCCGTCCGCATCGCCGCCGCCCGGCTGGCCAGCCGTCCGCGCTGGAGCGTCTCCGACCTGGCCCGTCGGTTAGCCGACCAGCGCCGCCGGCTGGACGAGCTCCAGCTCGGCAACCTCGCCGTGGAGACCACCATCGGGCTCGGCTACGGTCAGCTGTCCCCGGCCGAGGCCCGCGCCTTTCGGCTGCTCGCCCTGATCGACTCCCCCGACATCCCGCTGGCGGCCGCCGCGGCGCTGCTCGGCATGGACGAGTACACCGCCGAGGACCTCGCCGAGGCGCTGGTCGAGGCGAACATGCTGGAGTGCTTCACGCCCGGCCGCTACCGCTACCACGACCTGCTCCGGCTCTATGCCCAGCGGCAGAACGAGCGGATCGGGGACACCGAGGAGCAGGAGCAGGCGGTTCTGCGGCTGCTCGGCCTGCTGATCCCGACCGTGCGCAACGCGGCACAGGTCATCGAGCCGGACGACCAGCTGCCCGAACTGCTGACCACTCTCACCTCGCCTGGTCTCGACCTGCCGACGAGTCAGGCCGCCCAGGACTGGCTCGGCACCGAGGGTGCCCTGGTGCTCAGCGCCGCCGAGGCGGCGGCGAGCGGCCCCGGAACCCTGCAACGTGCTGCCATCGACCTGCTGAACTACCTGTTCAGCATCGACCCGGACCCGACCCGCGGCCCGCGCGTGCTCCGGGTCCTGGAGGCCATCGGCGAGGACGCCCAGCGCCGTGACGACTCCGCCGGGATCGCCCGGGTGTACTTCGTCCTCGGCACCCTCCAGTCCGTCACCAGCGACTTCCAGGGCTCCGAGCAGTCCTTCCGCCGGAGCCTGAAGCACCAGGCCTCGGACGAACCGACCGTCCTCCTCCTCGCCACGGCCAACATGCTGGGCGTGATCCTGAACGTGGGCAACCGTCCGGCGGAGGCGCTGCCGTTCCTCGAACAGGCCAGGGCCACCAGCCAGGCCGTCGCCGCGCCCGTCCTCGAGGCCAGGATCGTCAGCAACATGGCCCGGGTGCAGCACCGGCTCGGCATGACCGGGACGGCGATCCGCTCCGCCGAGGAGGGCGTCGCCGCCGCCAGGGCGTCCAGGAACGGTCCGCTGCTCGCCCAGACCCTCTACCAGCTGGGCGTGGTGCTCCCCGGCGGCGAGGCCGTGCCGCACCTGCGGGAGGCGCACCGGCTGTACCGGACCCAGCGCAACTCGCTGTGGGAGGGCTACACCCTGGCCAGGCTCGCCTCCGCCCTGCTGGTCTCCGAGCAGCCCGCCGAGGCGGCCTCGGCGGCCGGCGAGTCGCTGGCGATCGGGCAGGAGATGGACTCCGCCTACTGCCAGGGGCTGGCGAACGCCACGCTGGGCGAGGCCCTGTTGACGCTCGCCCAGCCGGCCCGTGGACTCGCCTGCCTCCAGGAGGCACACGCGATCTTCACTCGGCTCGGTGTGCCTGAGGCCTCCCCCGTGGCGGACCTCATCTCCCAGCAGCACACCGAGCCCCTCTCTCCCCCCGCGCCGTAAGGCCTCCGTTCCCCCCACGGAGCACCTCCCCCGTTCCGCGCGCTGGCGCTCCCGCAGCCCCCCGGCTGCGGGAGCGCCCTCAACGCTTCCCCGGCGCTGGACTCCACTGTGCACCGGACCGATTGACGTTCGATAAACGTCAGATAGTCAGCCCACGGATCGGAGAAACCGCAGGTCATCGACGCTCTCCAGGCGCGCCGTCCGGCGTGCGGGCTCCGGCGCACAACCCCGCCCGCACCCTCGTGCTTCCGCAACTCCGGCCACACCGGACCAAGCACGGCGAGTTGGCCGGAAAGGGACCCCATGGCGCAGTGATCACGCATATTCTCAGATGCCAGTACGCACACGAGTGTCTGCCGGAAACGCGTCGGGGTGCAGTCCGTCCGTGTGGTGCGCAGAGCGTGATGTACCGCCACCGGCAGCGGCCCGAGAGGCCGCGGAGGAGCCACCGGAGGCCACGGGTGGAAGGGTGCCTCGCAACGTGACGACCGGACAGATATCCGACCCGTTCCCCGTCGGCGAGGACGCCGGGGACGACGAGCCCGAGGTACGCCGCCGCCGTGCGGCCCGGGCCCTGCAGGCGGTCGCCTTCGACACCATCGGCAACGGGTACGGCGAGGCCTTCCCCGCCAAGGACGGACAGCTGGCCTGCGGCCGGCGGCTGCTCGCCGGGCTCGAACCCGGCGCCCGGGTCCTGGACGTGGGCTGCGGCACCGGCGACCCGACCGTCCGCCAGCTGGCCGCCGCCGGGCTCCGGGTCACCGGTGTGGACCTCTCCGACGGGATGCTCACCCTGGCCGGGCGGACCGGCTTCCCCGGCGAATTCCCGCCGGTGTTCCATCGGATCGACCTGTACGATCTGGCCACCGAGCGCGCGGACCGGGTCTGGAACGCCCCCGGACTGGGGCCGGACGGCCGGGGCCGCTTCGCCGCCGTCACCGCGTTCTTCTCGCTGATCCTCCTGCCCCAGGACGAGATCCCGACCGTGCTCCGGCGGCTGCGCGAACTCCTGCGGCCGGACGGACTGCTGGCGCTCGGTATGGTCGAGGCCGACCTGGATCACGTTCCGCTTCCGTTCCTTGGCAGAGAGCTGCGGATCAGTGGGTATCTGAGGGAGGATCTGGAGCGGGTTCTGGTCTCGGCCGGCTTCGCCGTCGAGGAGTGCTCGGGGCATCCGTACGCGCCGGCCAGTACCTCGCTGCCGCCGGAGGAACAGCTGTTCCTGTGCTGTCGACGCGTCGGCTGATCGAACCGGGACAGCAGGCCGCACCCGCGGCCGCGCAACAGAACAGCTCACCGACCACACCGAATCCAGGACAGGCAGCCGTGCGCGACCAGCTCAAGACCGAGGCGGAGCAGCCGACCGCCGTCCCGGGCCAGCGCCGCCAGGTCCCGGCCCCGGCCCCGGCCGTGACACCGGCCCTGACCCTGGCCCCGGCTGCGCCGGCGGGCCCGGCGAGGCGAACGGCCGCACGTCCGGAGCGCACCGAGATGGCGGACCGCCTGGCGTACCTCGACTCGGCGACCCGGCGGATCAACAGCGCCCTGGACCTCGCCGCGACGCTGCGCAACATCGGCCGGGTGCTGGTCCCGACCATCGCCGACGCCGCCGTCGTCCACCTGCGCGACCCGCTGCCCAACGTGGAACGCGAGCCCGGCTTCCCCGAGGAGCTGCGGATACACCACAGCACCGGCACCCGGATCGGCCGCCGCGGCCGCCCGAGCGGTCTGGACGACCGGCGGCGCTCCCGCTACGGCGCCCGCTCCACCGCCGACGGCGGCCCGGCCACCCCGGTGACCCGCGGCGGTGCGCTCGCCCACGCCCTGCTGAGCCGCCGCCCCGCCGAACCGGCCGTCCTCGGCACCCCGGGCGCCGCGCGCACCGAGGTCCTGCTCCGCGAGCTGTACGGCCCCCGCGGGGTGGCCCGGCTGGCGGCCGGCACCTCCGTCCTCGCCCTGCCGCTGCGCGGCCGCAAGGCCGTCCTCGGGCTGCTGATACTGATCCGCCGCCCTCCCGAACGCACCGGCCGCCCGGTCTTCGACGCCGCGGACACCGCGACCGCGGCGCACCTCGCCACCCAGGCCGGGCTGGCCGTGGACACCGCGCTGCGCTACGCCCGCGAGTGGGAGATAGCGAACGAACTCCAGCGCAGCATGCTGCCGCTGCGCCTGCCGCAGTCGCACGGTGTGCGGATCGCCCAGCGCTACCTGCCCGGTGAGCGCGGCGCGCAGGTCGGCGGCGACTGGTACGACGCCGTCCCGCTGCCCGGCAACCGGGTCGCCCTGATCGTCGGCGACGTGATGGGCCACTCGCTCACCTCGGCCGCGATCATGGGTCAGCTGCGCACCAGCGCCCAGACCCTGGCCGCCCTCGACCTGCCACCGCACGAGGTGCTCTACCACCTGGACGAGCAGGCCCAGCGGCTCGGCCGCGAACAGCACCTGGCCACCTGCGTGTACGCGGTGTACGACCCGATCGCCAACCGGGTGGTGATGGCCAACGCCGGTCACGTCCCGCCGGTGCTGGTCCGCCCCGACGGGACGGCCGAGCTGGTGGAGCTGGACTCCGGGGCGCCGATCGGCGTCGGCGGGGTGGACTTCAACTCGGTCGAACTGCCCGCGCCGCCTGGTTCGGCGCTGCTGCTGTTCACCGACGGCCTGGTGGAGACCCGTACCCGCCCGATCAGCGACGGCCTGGAGCTGCTCCGCGCCCGGATCGCCGCGGCCCGCTGGCAGTCCCCCGAGCAGTTGTGCCAGGAGGCGCTGCGGATCCTGCCGCCCGGCGACCGCGGCGACGACATCGCCCTGCTCGGCGCCTGCTTCGACGGCATCCCGGCCGGGGACGTCGCGCACTGGTACCTCCAGCCGCGCAACGAGACGCCGGGCCGGGCCCGCCGGCTGGCCGCGCACACGCTGCGCCGCTGGGGGCTGGACCAGCTCTGCGAGGCGACCGAGCTGATGGTCAGCGAGCTGGTGACCAACGCCGTCCAGCACGCGACCCGGCCGGTCACCCTGAGCCTGGTGCGCACCTCCCGGCTGCGCTGCGAGGTCGGCGACGACAGCCCGCTGCTGCCGCGCCCGCGCCGCACCGGTCCCGAGGACGAACGCGGACGCGGGCTCCAGATAGTCGCCCGGTCCGCGGACCGCTGGGGCGCGACCCGGCTGGGCACCGGCAAGGTGGTCTGGTTCGAGCAGCGGCTGCCGCAGCCGTAACCCCCGGTCCCGGCCCGGGTCGCGGCGGCGCGCCCGGCGGGAACGGTCCCACCGGGCGCCTCGTACGGGCCGTCGGCCCCCGTCCGTCAGGCCCTGTCCGTCAGACCCCGGCCGGTTCCTTCGCCGGCTGCTCCTGCTCCGCCAGGCGGGCGATCAGCTGCTCGCCCTCCATGTCCACCCGCGGCACGACCTTCTCCAGCCGCTTCGGGAACCACCAGGCGGCCCTGCCGAACAGCGCCATCGCGGCCGGCACCAGTGCCATCCGCACCACGAAGGCGTCCACCAGCACGCCCACCGCGAGGGCGAAGCCGATCGGCTGGACGATCGGGTCGTGGCCGAAGACGAACGAGCCGAACACCGCCACCATGATCAGCGCGGCCGCGGTGACCACCCTGGCCCCGTTCCGCACACCGGCCACCACGGCCTCGCGCGGCGCCGCGCCGTGGACGTGCTGCTCCTTCATCCCGGAGACCAGGAACAGCTCGTAGTCCATCGCCAGCCCGAACAGCACGCCGATCAGCAGGATCGGCACGAAGCTCACCACGGGGCCGACCTTGGGCACGTCGATCAGCCCGTCCAGCCAGCCCCACTGGTAGACCGCGACCACCGCGCCGAGCGAGGCGGTGACGCTGAGCAGGAAGCCGGCCACCGCCTTGAGCGGGACGAGCACCGAGCGGAACGCCAGCGCCAGCAGCACCACCGCGATGCCGACGATCACCGCGAGGAACGGCGGCAGCGCCTGGCCGAGCTTGGTGGAGACGTCGATGTTGGCGGCCGTGGTGCCGGTGACGGCGATGTCCGCGCCGGTCGCCGCCTTCAGCTCCGCCTTCCGGTCACGGATCTCGTTGACCAGCGCCCTGGTGTCCGCGTGGTCGGGACCGGTCCGCGGGATGACGGTCACCAGCGCGGTGCCGCTCGCCTGGTCGACGGCCGGCGGCAGCAGCGTCCCGACGCCCTTGAGGGTCTGGAGCTCCGCGGCCACGCCCTGCACCGCCTGCTCGGGCCGCGGCGCGCCCGCGGCGTCCACCACGACCACCAGCGGCGCGTTGAAACCCGGCCCGAAACTGTCGCCGACCAGGTCGTACGCCTTGCGCGCGTCCGTCCCCGCGGCCTGCGAACCGCCGCCCGGCAGGCCCAGGTCCAGGCTCGCGGCGGGCACCGCCAGGGCGCCGAGACCGGCCAGTCCGACCAGCAGGACGGGCAGCGGGCGGCGGACCACGAAGCGGCCCCAGCGCTCGCCCAGGGTGGTGCGGCCGCCGGTGCGCAGTGCCCGCTTCCAGACCGGCAGCCGGTCGATCCGGCGACCGGCGAAGCCGAGCAGCGCGGGCAGCAGGGTGATCGCCACCAGGACGGCCACCACCACGGCGGCGGAGGCGGCCAGGCCCATCACGGTGAGGAACGGGACGCCCGCGACGGCCAGTCCGGCGAGGGCCACGACCACGGTCAGCCCGGCGAAGACGACGGCGCTGCCGGCGGTCGCGGTGGCCCGGGCGGCGGCCTCGTCCGGCTCCAGCCCCTCGTCCAGGTGGCGGCGGTGCCGGGAGACGATGAACAGCGCGTAGTCGATGCCGACCGCGAGGCCGACCATCAGGGCGAGCACCGGCGCGGTGGTGATGATCTCGAAGGAGCCGGAGAGCGCCAGGATCCCGGCCATCGCCACGCCGATCCCGACCAGGGCGGTCAGCAGCGGCAGCCCGGCGGCGACCAGCGTGCCGAGGGTGATCACCAGGACCACCCCGGCGACCACCAGGCCGACCGCCTCGGCGCCGCCCTCGATCTCGGCCATCCGGTTGTACGCGTCGCCGCCGAAGGCCACGTCCAGCCCGGCCGCGCGGGCCGGCTCGGCGGCGGCCTTCACGGCCTCGCGCTGCCGGTCGGTGACGTCGGCGAGCTTGTGGTCGAAGGAGACCAGGGCGATCGCGACCCGGCCGTCGGGCGAGACGGCTCCGGTCGCGTACGGGTCGGGCACCGCGGCCACGCCGGGGACGGCGGCGATCCGGCCGACCGCCTCGCCGATCGCCTTGCCCGCCTCCGGGGCGGTGGCGCCGCCGGGGGCCGGGGCGGCGAAGACGACCTGGGCGGAGCCGTGGCCCTGCTCGGGGAAGGTGTCCTTGATCCGGTCCAGCGTGCTCTGTGCCTCGGTGCCCGGCACCTTGAACTCGTCGCTGGTCTTGCCGGCGAAGGCGCCGGCGGCGCCGCCGACCGCGATCAGCAGGGCGATCCAGACCGCCAGCACGGCGCGCCTTCGCCGGAAGCTGAAGTGCCCCAGTCGGTACAGGTAGGTGGCCATGGGTCCCCTCGGTCTGTCGTCGGACAGGCGGCTGCCTGGACGGAACCCGCCCCACGGTAGACGTAACTTTGTCAGCTGACAAAGTTGGGCGACAAAATCGCATGACACAGTTGCCCGACCGTAGCGCTACCCTGGCTGGATGGCTCACGTCCCCGCCTCCGAGCGCCGACCCCAACTGGTCCAGGCCGCGATCGACCTGATGGCCCGGGAAGGAATCGCCGCCGGCAGCACCCGCGCCATCGCGGCCGAGCTGGGCGTGGCGCAGGCGACGGTGCACTACACCTTCGGCACCAAGAAGGACCTCTACCGGGCGGTCGTCGAGCAGCTGAAGTCCGACTTCGTCGGCGAGGTGCGCGCCGCCTCCCCCGGCGACGGCGCGTTCGGCGAGCAGGTCCGCACCCTGGTGCACGCGCTCTGGGAGGCCACCACCGGCGAGCACGGGCGCTGCGTGCTGCTGAGCGAGTTCGAGGCGCTGGCGATGCGCGACCCGGACATGCGGGAGATCATGCTCGGGCTCCAGCACGACATCGAGGGCACCGCCACCGAGATGATCGGCGCCCTCGCGGCCGCCCACGGCCTGGCCCTGGCCGTGCCCGCCCACCGGATCGCCGTCCACTTCCTCAGTGGTTTCGACGGACTGACGGCCCGCCACCTCGCCCTGCGCAGCCCCGGGGACCGGCCGGGACCGGACACCGTGGAGGCACTGGAGCTGCTGGTCGCGACGACCGTCGGGCTCTGCCTGGGCACCCCGGCGGTGGGCCGGCCCACGCCGTAACGCCCGCCGGGGACGGGCCTCAGGAGACGATCCGGACCGGAAGCTCCACCAGCACCTCGCGCAGCGCCGCCGCGAAGCGCTCGTACTCGGCGTTGCGGGCCGAGCCCGGCCGGACGGCCAGCCCGATCCGGCGGCCGGGGGCCGGGGCGGCGAAGCGGACGGCGGCCAGCCGGTCGGTGCGTCCGGCTTCGACGTCCAGCGCGGTGGCGGGCAGCAGGGTCACTCCGAGGCCGCCGGCCACCAGCTGGACCAGGGTGGACAGGCCGGCCGCGCGGGTGGTCGAACCCGTCGGGTCGACGCCGACCTCGCGGCAGATGTCCAGCGCCTGGTCGCGCAGGCAGTGGCCCTCCTCCAGCAGCAGCACGTCCAGGTCGAGCAGCACGTCGCGCGGCACGTCGATCCGTCCGGCGAGCGGGTGGCCGGGCGGAGTGAGCAGCACGAAGTCCTCGTCGAACAGCGGGATGTCCCTGGTCGGCGAAGCCCCGCCGGCCGGCAGCGCGAGCAGCAGGACGTCCAGCCGCCCGGCGGCCAGGCCCTCCAGCAGTGAGGAGGTGCGCTCCTCGTGGACGTGCAGCTCCAGCTCCGGGAAGCCGTCGCGGACCAGCCGCAGCACGGTGGGCAGCAGGTAGGGCGCGACGGTCGGGATGACGCCCAGGTGGAGCGGCCCGGTGAACGGGCGGCGGGCGGCCTCGACCTCCTCGGTGAGGGCCTGGAGGGAGGCGAGCACCCGGCGGGCGTGCTGGTGCACACGCTCCCCCAGTGGGGTGACAATCACCTTGCGCGTCGTACGCTCGACCAGTTGCGCGCCGAGCGACTCCTCCAGCGCCGCGACCGCCCCTGACAGTGCCGGTTGGCTGGTCCCGGTGGCGGCGGCGGCCTCACGGAAGTGCCGGTGCTCGGCCACCGCGACGAAGGCCCGGAGCTGGGCGACCGTCGGGGTGCGGGGGCTGCGGACTGTGGCGCTCGCCACAGTCGGGGCGGCCTTGGCGCCGGCCTTCCTGCGGGGACCCGGCCGCGACATGGGGGATTCGGTACTGATAACAATCTCCGATCAGACACATCCAGTGTAGCTATTTCCCTGATCAGTCCACGATGTGGAACTGTGAGTGGTGTCCGGATTCCGGACAAACTCCCCTCACCTCACTTCAGGAGAAGCGAACGTGCTCACGATTGGTGACAAGTTCCCCGAGTTCGACCTCAAGGCCTGTGTCGACCTGGACGCCGCGAGTGCCTTCGCCGACATCAACCACAAGTCCTACGAGGGCAAGTGGAAGGTCGTCTTCTTCTGGCCGATGGACTTCACCTTCGTCTGCCCGACCGAGATCGCCGCGTTCGGCAAGCTGAACGACGAGTTCGCCGACCGCGACGCCCAGATCCTCGGCGTCTCCGGCGACTCCGAGTTCGTGCACCACGCCTGGCGCAAGGACCACAAGGACCTGCGCGACCTGCCGTTCCCGATGCTGGCCGACGTCAAGCACGACCTGATGCGCGCCTGCGGCGTGGAGGGCGAGGACGGTACCGCCCAGCGCGCCGTCTTCATCGTGGACCCGAACAACGAGATCCAGTTCGTCATGGTGACCGCTGGCTCCGTCGGCCGTAACCCCAAGGAGGTCCTGCGGGTGCTGGACGCCCTGCAGACCGACGAGCTGTGCCCGTGCAACTGGAGCAAGGGCGAGGACACCCTCGACGCCCAGGCCCTGCTGGCGGGCTGACCCATGGCCCTCGACGACCTGAAGGCCGCCCTCCCGGACTACGCCAAGGACCTCAAGCTCAACCTGGGCTCGGTCATCGGCAACTCCGACCTCCCCGCCCAGCAGCTCTGGGGCACCGTGCTGTCCTGCGCGATGGCCACCCGCAGCCCCGGCCTGCTGCGCGAGCTGGAGCCCGAGGCCAAGGCCAACCTCTCCCCGGAGGCGTACACCGCCGCCAAGGGCGCGGCCGCGATCATGGGGATGAACAACGTCTACTACCGGACGCTGCACCTGCTCTCCGACAAGGAGTACAGCACGATGCGGGCCGGTCTGCGGATGAACATCATCGGCACCCCGGGCGTCGAGAAGATCGACTTCGAGCTCTGGTGCTTCGCGGTCTCGGCCATCAACGGCTGCGGCCAGTGCCTCGACTCGCACGAGGCCGTCCTGCGCAAGGCCGGCGTCGAGCGCGAGGTCATCCAGGCCTCGATGAAGATCGCCGCCGTCCTGCAGGCCGTGGCCGGCGTCCTCGACTCCGAGGCCGCCCTGGCCGCCGTCGACGCCTGACGCACCCCGGCACCCCGACGGGCCGCTCCCGGACACCACGTCCGGGAGCGGCCCGTCGTCGTTCTCCCGGACCGCGCCGCGCCTCGGGCCGGCGGCCCCGCCGTGGGGGGG
>NZ_MSJQ01000092.1 GCF_014596515.1 Streptomyces sp. CBMA156 | reverse complement strand
ACCGGCACCGGCTCGGCCGGCTCCGGCCCCGGCTTCACCCAGGCCGCCGGATCGCCCGCCGACTCGCTCGCCGCGCCGACGCCGGCGGCCACGGCGGTGCCCGCAGTCCCAGTGGCCCCGGCAGCCCCGGCAGCCCCCGCCGAGGGAGCGCCGGGGGACTTCACCCCGCGCTCCTCCCCTTTCTTCTTCGCCGCCCTGTCCTGCTCCTTCTCCTTCCCGGCGGCGGCCTTCCCCACAGTGGCCTTCCCCACAGCGGCCTTCTCCGCGGCGGCCTTTCCCGCGGCCGTCTTCCCCCCAGCAGCCACGCCGCCCTTGGCCGCCCCCGTGGCCGTCTCCGCGGCAGCCCCCGTGGCCCCCGTCTCCTCCCCCACCACCCGGTTGAGCTCCCGCGCCGCGTCCGTGACCGCGATCTTCGGGTTCCCCCGCAGCCACCCCGCCATCAGCCGCAGCGCGGCCGGCCGGGCGGCGCAGGCCTCGGCCAGGTCGGCCCCGCCGACCGGGTCGCAGGAGATCCGGGTGCCGCCGACCAGATCGGCCAGCAGTTCACCGGAGGCCTGCCGGTCCAGCCCCCCGAGGATCACCGGGTCGATGTCCTCGATCCCGGTGAGCGGCCCGGCCGTGGTGGCGAGCACCAGGCAGCCGGGCTCGTCGGCGAGCAGCGGCCACACCTGCCCGGCGTCCCTGACGTCGTCCAGCACGAGCAGCACCCGCAGGCCCGCGAGCGCCTCGCGCAGCGCCACGCAGCCCGGCTCGTCCCGGCCGTCCTCGCCCGCCCCCGGCAGCGGCACCGCGCTCTGCGGGTCGAGCTGCTCCAGCAGCAGCCGGGCGGCCCGGGCGGGCGGCACCCGGCCGCCGTCCGGGGCGGACAGCCGTACGAACAACACCCCGTCCGGATAGTCGGCGGCGACGGTACGGGCGAAGCGGGCGGCCAGCACGGTCCGTCCCGAGCCAGGGCGCCCGGCCAGCACCAGCACCGGGCACCGCCCGCTCGCCGGACGGGCGGCGGCCGCCCGCAGCGCCGCCAGTTCGGCGCGCCGCCCGACGAAGAGCGTGGGCCCGGCCGGCAGCCGCTCCAGGCCGGGGACGGCCCCGGCGGGCGCGCCGGGGCCGGGTTCCATCGTCGCCGTCTTCCTCGCCACCCGTGCCACTCCCGACGTCGTCCCGCGCTCGGCATCCGGCGCTCGGCATCCGGTGCCCAGCCTCCGGAACTCGGCCTCCGGAGCTCGGCGGAGGCGGCCCGGGACGGGCGCCCTGTCTGCGAAGCGTAGTTCGACCGTCCGGCTCAGCCGAGGTGACATCCGGTCGTACGAATCGGCAAATCACCCCAACGACTCAACGCACGGGGCGCCACGCACCTCCTGCGCGGATCACACACCCCGGCAGGGGCGGCACACGCCGACGAGGACCGCACAGGACCGGCGGGCCCGGCTCAGCCCTCGAAGGGCCGGGCCGGCCAGGGCGCGTCCGCCGGGCGCAGCGCGTCCAGCCCGTCCGGGCCGGTGAGTGCGGCGTGCACGGCGAGCGTGCCGGTGACCAGGGTCGGGTTGTGCAGCTTCCCCGCCTGGATCAGCCCGATCAGCTCCGGCACCGGCACCCAGGCCACCTCGATCTCCTGCTCCTCGCCCTCGGCCGCGTAGCGGTCGCCCTCGGCCGGCGCCAGGTCGGTGGCCAGGAACATCCGCAGCGCCTCGTCGGTGCCGCCCGGAGAGGTGTAGTAGTCGGCGAGGATCCGCCAGGTACCGGCCTTGCAGTGGGCCTCCTCGTACAGCTCGCGCTGCGCGGCGCGCCACGGGTTCTCGCCGGGCACGTCGAGCAGGCCGGCCGGCAGCTCCCACAGCCGCTGGCGCACCGGGTGGCGGTACTGGCGCAGGACCAGCACCCGTTGCTCGTCGTCCAGGGCGAGCACCGAGACCGATCCCGGGTGGGTCTGGTAGTCGCGGCGGGCCCAGCTGCCGTCGGGCATCCGGACCTCCTCGCTGCGCACCCCGGTGACCTTGCCCCGGAACGGCGTCCCGCTCTCCCTGACCTCCCACTCCTCGGCCACGTCGAAGATCCCCCGGCCGCTCTGCTCGTCCATCGCTCTCCCCTTTTCGTCAGTACGACACAATCTAACGCCGGACGGCGGCCCCGCGGGAATCGCGGGACCGCCGTCCGGTGAACGACCACTGACTACGACGACCGGGACTACTCCGAGGCCGCGGTCTTGATCTCGATGGCCGCCTTGACCAGACCCGCGAACAGCGGGTGCGGACGGGTCGGGCGGGACTTCAGCTCCGGGTGGGCCTGGGTGGCCACCAGGTAGGGGTGCACCTCGCGCGGGTACTCGACGTACTCGACCAGGTCGCCCTTGGGCGAGAGGCCGGAGAACTCCAGGCCGGTCTTCTCCAGGTCCGCGCGGTAGGCGTTGTTGACCTCGTAGCGGTGGCGGTGGCGCTCCTCGACGTACTGCTCGCCGCCGTAGACCTCGCGGACGATCGAGCCCTCGGCGAGCTTGGCCGGGTACAGGCCCAGGCGCATGGTGCCGCCCAGGTCGCCCTTGCCGTCGACGATGGCCAGCTGCTCGGCCATGGTGGAGACGACCGGGTGCTTGGCGGCGGCGTCGAACTCGGTGGAGTTGGCCTCCGGCAGGCCGGCCAGGTTGCGGGCCGCCTCGATGACGACGCACTGGAGGCCCAGGCACAGGCCGAGCAGCGGGACCTTGTTCTCGCGGGCGTAGGTGATGGCGCCCACCTTGCCGTTGACGCCGCGGTCACCGAAGCCGCCGGGGATGCAGATCGCGTCGACGTCGCCGAGCTGCTCCCGGGCGCCCTCGGGGGTCTCGCAGTCGTCCGAGGTGACCCACTTGATCTCGACCCGGGCGTTGTTGGCGAAGCCGCCGGCGCGCAGCGCCTCGGTCACCGACAGGTAGGCGTCCGGGAGGTCGATGTACTTGCCGACCAGGGCGACCTTGACGATGTGCTGCGGCTCGTGGACACGGCGCAGCAGGTCGTCCCAGGTGGTCCAGTCGACGTCGCGGAACGGCAGGTCCAGGCGGCGCACCACGTAGGCGTCCAGGCCCTCGCCGTGCAGCACCTTGGGGATGTCGTAGATCGACTTGGCGTCGATGGCCGCGACCACGGCCTCCTCGTCCACGTCGCACATCAGGGAGATCTTGCGCTTGATCGCCTGCGGGACCTCGCGGTCGGCTCGCAGCACGATCGCGTCGGGCTGGATGCCGATGTTGCGCAGGGCGGCGACGGAGTGCTGGGTGGGCTTGGTCTTCAGCTCGCCCGAGGGGCCGATGTACGGCAGCAGGGAGACGTGCACGAAGAACACGTTGTCCCGGCCGACCTCGTGGCGGACCTGGCGGACGGCCTCCAGGAACGGCAGCGACTCGATGTCGCCGACGGTCCCGCCGACCTCGGTGATCACCACGTCGACGTCCTCGGTCGCCATCCGGCGGATCCGGGACTTGATCTCGTTGGTGATGTGCGGGATGACCTGGACGGTGTCGCCCAGGTACTCGCCGCGCCGCTCCTTGGCGATGACGGTCGAGTACACCTGGCCGGTGGTGACGTTCGCCGAGCCGTGCAGGTTGGTGTCCAGGAACCGCTCGTAGTGGCCGATGTCCAGGTCGGTCTCGGCACCGTCGTCGGTGACGAACACCTCACCGTGCTGGAACGGGTTCATGGTGCCCGGGTCCACGTTGAGGTACGGGTCGAGCTTCTGCATCGTCACGCGCAGGCCGCGGGCCTTGAGCAGCGCGCCCAGGCTGGAGGCGGTGAGCCCCTTGCCGAGCGAGGAGGCGACACCCCCGGTGACGAAGAGGTGCTTGGTCGTCACGGCTCGGCTGTTCGCTGCCTTGCCGGAATGGGGCTGTGCCAAGAGGGGGCTCCCGTGGGTCGCGTGTCGAAGGTGACGTGGGCGGGAGCTCGGGGTTCGCCGGGCGACGGAGGCCGGCTCGGTGCGCGGCGCTCGTAGGGTCGTCGGTTCGGCTGGTCCGGGGCGTTTTATCCCGCCGGTCCACGGGATACCAGGGTAACAGTGACCCGACCCGGACGCCGTTCGGGCCGCGCGCGCCGCGCCGGGAGCGCACGCCGGGGCGCACAACCGGCGCATCATGCGCCGCATTCGTCACACCGGTCGCACCACCGGCCGGACCGGGCCAGAGCGGGCCGTCCGGCCGGACCATGCCGGATCCTCCGGCCGGACCAGCCGGAGGTGATCCTTCCGGACCATCCTGCGCCGCGCCCTCGCGATGCACGGCATTTCCGCCGAATTGCGGCGCCACACCGGGCTGCGCCCGCGTGCTTCGCCCCTTTCGTCCGTCGTAAGCTGCTCGGACGCATCGCCGACAGCACGAGCACGCGGAGGGCGTGGGAGGGTCAGGACACTCCCGGTCCCCGATGCGCGACCGGACCTCCCCGTATTCCAGCCCATCCCCACCCACTCCAGGGGCTCGACCGAGCCCCGCGGACACTCCAGCAGGGCCTGCCACCACCCCCGGCAGGCCGGACGTCCCGGGGTGGACCTCCGGCCCCGCAGACCGCTCGCTCCCTCCTCTCGCCGATGCCCTGACCACATTGCGAACTGGAGATCCACGTGGCCGGCCGTATCGAGGACTACGCACTCATCGGAGACATGCAGACCGCCGCCCTGGTCAGCAGGGACGGGGCGGTGGACTGGCTCTGTCTGCCCCGCTTCGACTCGCCGGCCGTGTTCGCCGGCCTGCTCGGCACCGATGAACACGGCTTCTGGCGGATCGGACCGGCCGAGGCCGCCCCGGCCGGGATCCCCGCATCGGCCGCCGCCACGCCCCCCACCACGGCCGACCGGGCCCGCCTCGCCGACACCACCGGCCAGCGGGTGCCCCCGCCCAGCGCCGCCGCCCCCGCCGTGCCCGCCGACCGCCGCCGCTACCGGGGCGACTCGCTGATCCTGGAGCAGGAGTGGGACGCCCAGGGCGGCACCGTCCGGGTGATCGACTTCATGCCGCCGCGCCCGCTGGCCGGCAAGGACGCCGTCCCCCAGGTGATCCGGATCGTCGAGGGCGTCTCCGGCACCGTACGGATGCGCTCCGCGGTGCGGATGCGCTTCTCCTACGGCCGGGTGGTGCCCTGGGTGCACCGCGTCGAGCAGCCCGACGGCGGCCACCGCACCGTCGCCGTCGCCGGGCCCGACTCGGTCTGGCTGGACGGCGAGGCCGAGACCTACGGGCGCGACCTCACCACCTACGCCGACTTCACCGTCGGCGCCGGCGAGCGGATCGCCTTCGCCCTCACCTGGCAGGCCTCCCACCTCGACCCGCCCAGGGCCCCGGACGCCGAGGAGATGCTCGACGCCACCGCCGACTTCTGGCACGAGTGGGCCGACCAGTGCACCTACCAGGGCCCCTACCGCGAGGCCGTGGTCCGCTCCCTGATCACCCTCAAGGGCCTCACCTACGCCCCCACCGGCGGGATCGTCGCCGCCCCCACCACCTCCCTGCCCGAGGACATCGGCGGCGAGCGCAACTGGGACTACCGCTACACCTGGCTGCGCGACGCCGCGATCACCCTCTCCTCGCTGCTGCGCACCGGCTACCGCGACGAGGCCCGCGCCTGGCGCGAGTGGCTGCTGCGGGCCGTCGCCGGCGACCCGGAGAACCTCCAGATCATGTACGGCATCGCGGGCGAGCGCGAGCTCACCGAGTCCTCGCTGGACTGGCTGCCCGGCTACGAGGGCTCGCAGCCCGTCCGGGTCGGCAACGGCGCCGCCGGGCAGCTCCAGCTCGACGTCTACGGCGAGGTCGTCGAGGCCCTGCACCTGGCCCACATGACCGGCCTGGTCCGCAACGACCACGCCCACCACCTCCAGCTGCGCCTGATCGAGTACCTGGAGGACCACTGGCAGGAGCCGGACGAGGGCATCTGGGAGGTGCGCGGCCCGCGCCGGCACTTCGTCCACTCCAAGGTGATGGCCTGGGTCGCCGTCGACCGCACCATCAAGCTGCTGGAGCAGACCCCCGAGGACGAGCCCACCGGCGGCCACCTGGAGCGCTGGCGCGAGCTGCGCGACACCATCCACCGGGACGTCTGCGAGCGGGGCTACGACCCGGAGCGCAACACCTTCACCCAGTACTACGGCGGCAAGGAACTGGACGCCTCGCTGCTGCTGATCCCCCAGGTCGGCTTCCTGCCGCCGGACGACAAGCGCGTCATCGGCACCATCGAGGCGATCCAGCGCGAACTGTCCACCGAGGACGGGTTCGTGCTGCGCTACCCGACCCACGACGAGAGTGGCAACAACGTCGACGGCCTCTCCGGCCACGAGGGTGCCTTCCTGGCCTGCTCGTTCTGGCTGGCCGACGACCTCGCCATGATCGGCCGGGTGCAGGAGGCCCGCGAGCTGTTCGACCGGCTGCTCGCGCTGCGCAACGATCTCGGCCTGCTCGCCGAGGAGTGGGACCCGCGGCTCAAGCGCCAGGTCGGCAACTTCCCCCAGGCGTTCAGTCACGTCCCGCTGATCGACACCGCGCTGCGACTGACCGCCTGCGGCGCCGCGTATCTGTCCGCCCAGCCGGACGGCCTGGCCGCCGACCGGGTCGAGCAGGCCACCGTCTGACCGGGCCGGTCCCGCGGGTCGCCGCGGATCCGACGGGGATCCGCGGCGACCCGGAGAGACCTTGGGAGATTCGCGGAGATCCGGAGAGATCCGCGGGACCGGCGAAGGCCCGCGTCAGCCGCGCTGCACCAGCTCGTCGTAGGTGCTGAGCACCTGGGCGACGGTGGCGGCCTCGTCCGGCCAGGTCTCGGCCTGCTGCCGGCCGGCCACCGCCAGCTGCTCACGGCGGGCCGGTTCCGCCAGCAGGGCGCGCACCGCGCGGCCGATCGCCACCGGGTCCCCCGGGGGCACCAGCACGGCGGCGTCGCCGACCAGTTCGGGGATGCCGCCGACGGCGGTGGCGACCACCGGCACACCGGCCCGCATCGCCTCCTGCACCACCAGCGAGCGGGCCTCCCAGCGGCTGGAGAGCACCACGAGGTCGGCGGCGGCCAGCAGGTCGGGCACGTCGGTGCGGTAGCCGAGCAGCCGCACCGGCAGCTTCTCGGCGGCGGCCCGCTCGCGCAGCGCGCCCGCCTCCGGGCCGTCCCCGGCGAGCAGCACCAGCGGTTCGGGGTCGAGTTCGGACAGCTCCCCGGTGGCGTCCAGCAGCAGCCCGAAGGCCTTCTGCGGGACGAGCCGGCCGACCGCCAGCACCAGCGGGCGGTCGGGGCCGTCGCCGAGCAGCGCGGCGCGCGCCTCGGCCCGGCCGAGCCGGCCCTCGGGCATCGGCGGGGCGGCCACCGGGCCCAGCCGGGCGTCGGTGGCGCCCAGTTCACGGGCCCGGGCGACCAGGTCGGAGGAGGCGCCGAGGACCAGGTCGGCCGCCCGCGCCACCCGGCGTTCCATCAGCCGTTGCAGCCGGCGCTCCATACCGGTGGCCAGCAGCGCGTGGTGCGAGGTGACCACCAACGGGGTCTCCGGGCGCAGTCCGGGGAAACGGCCCGCGGTGCGCAGCGCGAGGTCGGACAGCAGCCCGGCGCGCAGACCGTGGGCGTGCACCACGTCGGCGCCGGTGAAGGCCCGGCGCAGCTCGCCGATCGCGGTGGCGTCGCTGCGGGCTCCCGCGGTGGGGGTGATGTCGACGGTGTGGAACCTGGCGCCCGTACGGGAGAAGCCGAACAGCGCGTCCGCGGCGGCCGGCGCGCAGACCGTGACGATCACCCCGTGCGCGACCAGGCCCTGGGCCAGGGAGCGCACGTGCGCACCGATGCCGCCGGTACTGGCGGCCAGGACGAGTACCGCGTGCAGCTGCCCCGGTTCCGGGGCGGCCGCGGTGGCACGGGCGGCGGAATGGTCCACGTCGTCTCGCATCCGACTCGATCAGTTTCGCGCGCCGCTTCGCGAGGATTGCCCGCCGGGCGGCGCTCGGGGCTGGGAAGCCAGTGTCCAGCCGCCACCATGCCAGGTCGGCGGCCCTCTTGGACAGTCGGCGCCACCCGGGGCGCGTCGCCGAGGTCCGAGGGGGCCACCGGCGCCGGCTAGCGGTGGCGCGGGGCCCGGGCGGCGGCCAGCAGTTCCTCGGCGTGGGCGCGGCCCAGCTCGGAGTCCTCCAGGCCGGCCAGCATCCGGGAGAGTTCGCGCACCCGCTCCTCGTCGTTCAGCACCTTGACACCACTGCGGGTGACGGTGCCGTCGTTGGTCTTCTCCACCACCAGGTGCCGGTCGGCGAACGCGGCGACCTGCGGGAGGTGGGTGACCACCACGACCTGGGCGGACTCGGCCAGCTTCGCCAGCCGGCGGCCGATCTCCACCGCGGCCTTGCCGCCGACGCCCGCGTCCACCTCGTCGAACAGGTAGGTGGGGACGGGATCGGCGCCCGCGAAGACCACCTCGACGGCGAGCATCACCCGGGACAGCTCACCGCCGGAGGCGCCCTTGGCGATCGGCCGGGGCTGGGCGCCCGGGTGCGGGGCGAGCAGCACCTCGACCTCGTCCACGCCGTGCGGACCGTACGCGACGGTGCGCCCGCCGACCTCGATCCCGGACAGGTCGTCGACCTGGCCCAGCGAGAAGGTGACCCGGGCGTGCGGCATGGCCAGTTCGGCGAGTTCGGCGGAGACCGCCTCGGCGAACCGCCCGGCCGCGGCGTGCCGGGCCCGCGACACCTCGGCGGCCAGCTCGGCCAGCTCGGCCCGCAGCTCGGTCTCCCTGGCGCCGAGCTCGTCGATCCGGTCGTCGTCGCCGTCCAGCTCGGTCAGGCGCGCCGACCCGGCCTCGGCCCAGGCGATCACCTCGGCGAGCGAGTTGTCCTCGCCGCCGTACTTGCGCAGCAGCTGGGCCAGCACGGCCCTACGGTCCTCGACGGCGGCCAGGCGCACCGGGTCGGCGTCCAAGTCGTCCGCGTAGCCGGCCAGGTCGCCGGCCACGTCGGCGAGCAGGTAGCCGACCTCGTTGAGGCGGTCGGCCAGGGCGGCCAGCCGCTCGTCGTGCTGGCGCACGGCGTCCAGGGCGCGGCGGGACTGGGCGAGCAGGGTGCCCGCGTCCAGCGCCTCGGGGTCGGCCGGGTCGCCGGCCAGGGCGGCGTGGGCGAGGGTCGCGGCGGAGGACAGCGCGTCGGCGTGGCCGAGCCGCTCGGCCTCGGCGGCCAGCTCCACGTCCTCGTCGGCCACCGGCTCGGCGGCGGCGATCTCGTCCAGGCCGAAGCGCAGCAGGTCGGCCTCCTGGGCGCGCTCACGGGCCCGGGTGGTCAGCTCCTCCAGGGTCGCGGAGACCTCGCGCAGGGTGCGGTAGGTCTCCCGGTAGCGGGCCAGCGGCTCGGCCACCGAGGCGCCCGCGAACCGGTCCAGCGCGCCGCGCTGGCGGGCCGGGCGCAGCAGGCGCTGCTGGTCGGTCTGGCCGTGCACGGCGATCAGGTCCTCGCCGAGTTCGGCGAGCAGCCCGACCGGCACCGACCGGCCGCCGACGTGCGCCCGGGAGCGGCCCTCGGCCGAGACCGTCCGGCTGATCAGCAGCGCGCCGTCGTCCAGTTCGGCCCCGGCCTCGATCGCGCGGGCCGCCGCCGGGGAGTCGGCGGGCAGTTGCAGCCGGCCCTCCACGACGGCGCGTCCGGTGCCGTTGCGCACCAGGCCCGGGTCGGCGCGGCCGCCGAGCAGCAGGCCCAGGCTGGTCACGACCATGGTCTTTCCGGCGCCGGTCTCACCGGTCACGGCGGTGAAGCCGGGGGCGAGTTCGACCACCGCGTCGTCGATGACCCCAAGATCCCGTATCCGCATCTCGTCCAACACGGAGACGACCTTACGAGGTTCCGCCCCCGGCGCGCGACGAGCGGCAACGGCGCGCGGCAACTCCGTGCCCCGAAGTTCATCCCTTCCGGGAGTCCTGTGCCGGTGCCGGCGCCGTGCAGCGGGGCAGGAAGAACTGCACCAGCGGGCCGATGGCCAGCGCGTACACGACGGTGCCGACCCCGGCGGTGCCGCCGAGCAGCAGACCGGTGGCGAGTACCGTCACCTCGATGCCGGTTCTGATCAGCCGCAGCGAACGGCCGGTGCGCCGGTGCAGGCCGGTCATCAGGCCGTCGCGCGGGCCGGGGCCGAGCCGGGCGCCGATGTAGAGGCCGCCGGCCAGCCCGTTGAGCACGATCGCCGCGACCGACAGCGCGATCCGGGCCGGCAGGGTGCCGGGGCCGTCGGTCACCCGCAGGGTGAGGTCCATGGCCACGCCGATCACCACCACGTTGGCGACGGTGCCCAGGCCCGGACGCTGGCGCATCGGTATCCACAGCAGCAGTACGAGGGCACCGCAGATGATCGACCAGGCGCCGACCGAGAGTCCGACGGTGCGTTGCAGGCCCTGGTGCAGGACGTCCCAGGGGTCGAGGCCGAGGCCGGAGCGGAGCATCAGCGCCGCGCTCGCGCCGTACAGGGCGAGGCCGACGAACAGTTGCGGGATCCGGCGGCCCAGGGCGTGGGTGTCGCCGAGGACGCGGACGGCGAGGCCGGCGCGCCCGGCGGCCGGGACGGGCCCGGCGGCCGGTGCCGAAGTCGCCACGGACGGCGTGGAGGAGGTGGACGAGGGCGTGGTGGACGGGGCCGTGGTGGCCAATGGTGCTCCCGCGGTGGTGCTGCACCGCGGGGCAGGCCCCGCGGTGGCGGCCGGTATGGCCACCCTGCCATGATGGCCAGGCCAAAACGGCCCACTCCAGGGCCAATTCCGAGCAAGTGGACTGATTGCCTTGGCCGACTGGCACACCACCGTCACCCCGCCCGCACTGGCCCGGCTGCTTGCCACCGCCCGGCTCCCCGAGCCGGCCGCCACCCGCCGCCCCGCCTACCGCACCCTGGCCGGGCAGATCCGGCTGCTGGTCACCGAGGGCCGGCTGCCGGTCGGCGCCCGGCTGCCCGCCGAACGCGAACTGGCCACCGCCCTCGCGATGAGCCGCACCACCGTCGCCACCGCGTACGAGACCCTGCGCGGCGACGGCTACCTGCACAGCCGGCGCGGCGCGGGCAGCTGGACCGCCCTGCCCGAGGGCGCCCCGCCGCCCGGCGAGGCCCTGCACCCCGTCCCGCCGGATGAACAGGGCCGCATCCTGGACCTCGGCGTCGCCGCCCCGCCCGCCCCCCAGCCCTGGGTCGGCCAGGCCGCCGCCCGGGCCGTCGAGCAGCTGCCGTACTACGCCGCCGGGCACGGCCACTACCCCACCGGCGTCCCGGTGCTGCGCGAGGCCGTCGCCCGCCGCTTCACCGACCGCGGGCTACCCACCACACCCGACCAGATCCTGATCACCACCGGCGCGATGGGCGGCCTGCACCTCGTCCAGCGAGCGCTGATCAGCCGCGGCGACCGGGTCGCCGTGGAGGCGCCCAGCTACGCCCACACCCTGTCGGCACTCCGGCTGAACGGCGCGCGCCTGGTGCCGGTGCCGTACGCCTGGACGCCGCGGCCCGCCTGGGACCTCGACGAGTGGCGGCGGGTGCTGCGCGGCGCCGGGCCCCGGGTCGCCTACGTGATCCCGGACTTCCACAACCCGACCGGCGCGCTGGTCGACGAGGAGCAGCGCCGCGAGCTGCTGGCCGCCGCCCGGGCCGCCGGGAGCATCGTGCTGACCGACGAGACCACCGCCGAACTCGGCTGGGGCGTACCGGAGTCCACACCGCTGCCGCGCCCGATGGCGGCCCTGGACCGCTCCGCCCAGGTGGTCACCGTCGGCTCGGCCGGCAAGCTGCTCTGGGGCGGCCTGCGGATCGGCTGGGTCAGGGCCGCGCCCGCGCTGGTGCGCCGGCTGGCCAACGAGCGGGTCCACAGCGACGTCGGCACCCCGGTGCTGGACCAGCTGATCGCCGCCGAACTGCTGGGCGACCCGCTGCCCGCCGTACGGGAGCACCAGCTGGCCAGGCTGCGGGCCGGCGCGCAGGCCTTCGCCGCCGCCCTGCCCGAACGGCTGCCCGGCTGGAGCTTCACGATGCCGCCCGGCGGGCTCGCGCTGTGGGTTTCCACCGACGGCCTGTCCGGCGCGGCCCTGGCCCGGGCCGGGGAGCGCGGCGGGGTCCGGATCGCCTCGGGCAACCGCTTCGGCTCGGACGGCGCCTTCGAGCACCACATCCGCATCCCGCTCACCGTGCCCGCCGCGGCCGTCCCCGCCGCCGTCGAACGCCTCGCCGCCGTGGCCGCCCAGGCGGCGGCCGGCGGACGGCTCGAACCGGCCGAGGAGGCCCAGCCGCTGGCAGTCTGACGGAGCGTCAACGAAAGGTGCGCATCTGTGTCGCGGAAGGCCCTTGCCTCGCACGGGCTTTCGCACCCACCTGCGACCGCCGGACGGCCGGCCGCCTAGTGGTGGTCGGCCCGGCCGCGCCAACCCGTCACCGGCAGCGCGAACTTGGCCACCAGCCGGTCGGTGAAGGGCGCCCGGTGCAGCCTGGCCAGCCGCACCGGCGTCCGGCCCCGGCGGACCTCCACCCGGGCCCCGGCGGGCAGTTCGACCGAACGCCGCCCGTCGCACCAGAGCACGCCGTGCGGGGTCTTGGGCTGCACCTCGACCGCCAGCACCGACTCCGGCGAGGTCACCAGCGGGCGGGCGAACAGCGCGTGCGCGGAGATCGGCACCATCAGCAGCGCCTCCACCTCCGGCCACACCACCGGCCCGCCACCGGAGAACGCGTACGCGGTGGAACCGGTCGGCGTCGCGCACACCACGCCGTCACAGCCGAAGTTGGAGACCGGACGGCCGTCCACCTCGGTCACCACCTCCAGCATCCGCTCCCGGGACGCCTTCTCGATCGAGGCCTCGTTCAACGCCCAGTCCTCGTGCACCACATCGCCGTTGGTGCGGACGATGACGTCGATCGTCATCCGCTCCTCGACCTCGTAGTCGGCGTCCACCACCCGGTCGACCACGACGGCCAGGTCGTCCCGCTCGGCCTCGGCGAGGAAGCCCACCCGGCCCAGGTTGATCCCGAGCATCGGAAGCCCGTGCGAGCGCGCCAGCTCCGCACCGCGCAGCAGCGTCCCGTCCCCGCCGGCCACCAGGATCAGCTCACAGCCGTCCGCCGCCCCGGGGCCCTCGGCCACCTTCTCGACGCCTTCCGGCAGGTCCAGGTCCACCGCCTCGGCCTCCAGCAGTCTGATCCGGAGTCCCGCCTTCAGCAGCCCGTGCACCAGCCCCTCGACGCTGCGCAGCGCCGCCTCCCGGCCGGTGTGCGCGATCAGGAAGACCGTACGTGCTTCATCGCTCATGCCGCTGCCCTCTCCCTAACGCCTGCCGGGTCGCCCTCGGCCCCGGTGCGGCCGCGCCATACAACACGACGGGCCGGACGCTCGCAAGGCACCCTACCGGGGCCCCTCCGCCACGGCCCGGTCCGCCTCCGCGGGGTCCAGCCGCTCGGCGTCCCGGCGCAACCAGAGGAAGTACTCGACATTGCCGGACGGCCCCGGCAGGGGGCTCGCGGTGACCGCGCGCACGCCCAGCCCGAGCTCCCACGCCTGCCCGGCGACCCGGCGCACCATCTCGGCGCGCAGCTCCGGGCTGCGCACCACCCCGCCGCTGCCCAGGCGCTCCTTGCCGATCTCGAACTGCGGCTTGACCATCAGCACCAGGTCCGCGTCCTCGGCCGCGCAGGAGGCGAGGGCCGGGAGCACCAGGCCCAGCGAGATGAACGACAGGTCGCCGACCACCAGGTCGACCGGGGTGCCACCGATCAGGTCCGGGGTCAGCTCGCGCACGTTGGTGCGGTCCATCACGGTGACCCGCTCGTCGCTCTGCAACGACCAGGCGAGCTGCCCGTAGCCGACGTCCACCGCCAGCACCTGCGCGGCCCCGGACCGCAGCAGCACGTCGGTGAACCCGCCGGTGGAGGCACCCGCGTCCAGCGCCCGGCGGCCCTCGACCACCAGGCCCTGCGGCACGAACGCCGCGAACGCGCCGGCGAGCTTGTGGCCGCCGCGCGAGACGTAGTCGGGGTCGTTCTCGTCCTTGGCCACCACAACCGCCGCCGAGGTCTCCACCTGGGTGGCCGGCTTGGTCGCGGTGGCGCCGCCGACGGTCACCCGACCGGCTGCGATCAGCTCGGACGCGTGCTCACGCGACCGGGCCAGCTTGCGGCGGACCAGTTCCGCGTCGAGTCGGCGTCGTGCCACTGCCACTGGTGTTTCAGCTCCTACGGATCCTGCGGGTCATTCCCGGTCGAGCGCGGCCAGCGTGTCGACGAGCCGCTGGTGAACATCTTCGTACACGGCGACGTGGGCCTCGGCCGGGACCCCGTCCAGGGCCTCCAGCAGGGCCAGCCCGGCGTCCACCCCGGGGTGTCCGGTGAGCACCGGTTCGACGCCTGGCGGCCCGGCCGGCGAAGGACGTTCGGCCGGTGGACGGGGCTCGGCCGGTGGACCGGATTCGGTCGGTGGACGGGGCTCGGTCGGTTCACTCGTCTCGGGCATCGGGCTTCTTCGTACTGGTGGCCTTGCGGACGGTGGTCTTCCTTGTCGCCGCCGCACGCTTCGCGGGAGCCCCGCTCCGCCCGTCGGCCTTGGGCTGGCCCTCGGCCGGCCGGGCGGTGGCGGTCTTCTTGACGGTCGTCTTCCTGACGGAGGTCGTCTTCTTCGCGATGGCCTTCCCGGCCGCGGTCTTCCCGGCCGTGGTCTTCGCCGCGGTCTTCTTCGTCGCAGCCTTCTTGGCGGCGCTCTTCTTCGCCGCGGGCTTCCCGGCCGGCGCCGTCCCGCTCTCGACGGCGGGCTCCTCCGGCGGTGCCGGAGAGACCAGGGACACCGGCGGAACGGGCGGATCGACCTCGACCGGCTCGTCCACCTCCACCCGCTCCGCGACTATCGGCTCACCCGAGGGCCGTACCGCCGACCGCTCGTCCTCGAACTCCCAGCCACGCCCGAACAGGTCCCCGGCCCGCGGCGCCGGCACCGGATCCTCGTCCTCGGACTCCCCCGGCCCGGCCTTCGCCGCCGCAGGTTCCTCCTCGACCTCGCGCAGCTTGGTCTCCAGGTACGCCAGCACCACGCCGACCTTGGTCACCTGGTCGCCGACCCTCTCGAAGACCTTCTCCGCCTCGTTGCGCGCCACGCCGACCGCCAGGTCCACCCCGGCCCGCCCGGCGGTGACCGCCTCCCCCGCCAGGGTCTGCAAGGTCTCCGCCGACGGCGGGAACTGACCGCCCAGCCGGCGCTCGACCTCGGCGACGTCGACCCCGGCCTTCTCCAGGATCGAGGCCGCCGTCCCGACGACGAGCCTGCCGACCTCCTCGGCCACCCCGGCCGCGGTCTCCACCACTCCCCGAACCGTCCTCGGCAGCATCCGGGTGCCTCCCAATCGCCTACGCGCGTCGCTCCGTCGCCCTCGGTGCCCTGGCCGTGCCGGGCACCCCACCGACGACGCTACCGCCAAAACCCTCCTGAGGTACCGTGGCCCGCAGTCAGCACCGCAGCGACCGGGGGAGGGAGCCGCCCCGTGGCGAACACCGAGGAGTGCCGGGAGGCACTGGAGCAGCTCAGCCGGAACATGGCGAAGTCCACCGGCGACGTCCGCAAGGCCACGACCCTCGACCGTTCGGTCAGCTGCCGGATCACCGACCTCGACCTGACCTTCACCGGGCAACTGCGCGACGGCCGGATCCAGGACGTGGTGACCGCCCCCGGCGCCCCGGCCGAGAAAGCGGAGATCCGGCTCGCCATGAGCAGCGACGACCTGCTCGCCCTGGTCGGCGGCCGGCTCAACTTCGCCTCCGCGTGGGCGAGCGGCCGGGTCAGGCTGGAGGCGGGCTTCCGCGACCTGCTGCGGCTGCGCACCCTGCTCTGATCCCGGCGCTCCGGGCCCGGCCACCGGCGGTGGGCCGGCGGCCCTGCGCCGCCCGCCCTCAGAACCCCAGTTCGGCGAGCGCCTTCCGGCCGTCCACCGGCGCACCGCCCGCGTCCAGCACCGTCCACGCCGCCGCGCACAGCGCCCGCAGGCCGTCCCAGCGGTCCCCCGACCCGGACAGCCGCAGCACTCCGGCCCCGACGCCCGCGACCCAGCCGCCGCACGCGAAGCCGTCACCGGTGGCCGAAACCGCCGGGTGCGGGACGAGCAGTCCGCGCAGGTCGGCCGCCAGGTAGGTCGGCCGGTGCTCGACCGGGGCCGCCAGCAGCAGCTCGGGGGTGGTCACCCCGGTGAACACCAGCAGGCTGTCCACCCCGCCGTTGAACGCGCCCTCGATGTCGGTGTCCAGCCGGTCCCCGACCACCAGCGGCCGCTCCGCGCCGGTGCGCAGGACGGTCTCCCGGTGCATCGGCGGCAGCGGCTTGCCCGCCACCTCCGGCTCCACCCCGGTCGCCGCCCTCACCGCCGCCACCAGGGTGCCGTTGCCGGGCGCGATGCCGCGGGCCCTCGGCACCGTCAGGTCCAGGTTGGACGCCACCCACGGCAGGCCGCTCTGCACCGCGTACGAGGCCTCCGCCAGGTCCGTCCACCCCACCGAGGGGTCGAAGCCCTGGACCACGGCGAGCGGACCGTCGGCCAGTGAACGGACCGCGACCAGCCCCCGCTCGGCCAGCGCCTCCTCCAGCCCGAGACCGCCCACGACCAGCACCTTCGACCCGGTCGGCACCTTCTCCGCGACCAGCCGGGCGGCGGCCTGGGCCGAGTTGATCACGTCGGCCGGCTCGGCCGGGACACCCAGCTCGGTCAGGTGCTCGGCCACCACCCGCGGCGGACGGGAGGCGTTGTTGGTCACGTACGCGAGGCGCATCCCGGCCGTCCGGGCGGCGTCCAGCGCTTCCACCGCGTGTTCGATCGCGTGCGCGCCCGCGTAGACCACACCGTCCAGGTCCAGCAGCGCGGTGTCGTACGCCTCGGTCAGCGGCCGCTCGCTGCCCTCGGGGGTGGTCCGTCGCCCGGTGGTGGCCGTCTCGGTCATGGTCGCGCTACCTCATTCACTGCGTCGTCGTTCGCTGCGTCGTCGTTCACTGCGCAGTTGTTCACTGCACAGCCGTTCACTGAGCCGGTGCCGTCGCGTCGTCCTTCTCGGCGACCGACCGGTCGTCACGCCGTCCGGTCAGGCGCCGCCGTCGCCACCCGCGCCTTCCGCCGCTTCCCGAGCCTGGTCCCCGGCTCCCGCCGGGGGCGCCGGGTACCCGGCGCCCGGCAGCAGCGGGCCGTACGCCCCGGCACGGGCCGCCAGGGTCGCCCGGGTCTGCCGCAGGGCCTTCCGGTAGTGGTCGGCCTCCGGCCGCATCGCCACGGCCAGCGCCAGGTGCTCGGCGGAGGTCTCGAAGTCGCCCAGCCGGGCCGCCGCGACCCCCCACCCGAACTGAGCGTAGTCGTCCGCCGGGTCGGCCAGCGCCACGGCCCTGAAGTTCTCCAGCGCCGCCGCGTACGAACCCGCGTCGAACTGGGCGCGCGCCAGCGCCTCCCGGATGCTGCGCGAGTGCGGTTCGGCCGCCGCCGCCCGGGCCAGCAGCTGCTCGGCGGCCGCCGGATGCCCCTGCGCCAGCAGCCGGGCGCCCCGGCGGAACCAGTCGTACACGTCCCCGACGGGCTCCCCGGATCGGCTCTGCCGCGGTACCCCGCCGTCCGCCGCACCACCGCCCGGTGCGGCGCTCAGTACGTCGCCGGGTGCGTCCCCCGGCACGTCGTCGGCCGGGGCGCCCCTGCCGGTGGCACCGGCCGGCCCGCCCGACTCGACCGGGACGCCGCCCACCCGTTCCTGCCCGTCGTCCATGCCGTACCTCGCCCTCGGTCACACACCCGTCCCACCGCTCGGCACGGGCGTTCCGATCTCTCAACAACGCGTACCCGGTTACGATGCCCAGAATGAGCACACCCAGTGCAGATGACGGAGTCGAGACTCCCGTGGGCGGCCCCGGCGATCCCGGGCACGTCGCCACCGCCGGCCTGTCCCTGTCCCCTTTCCGCGGACTGCGCTACGTCCCCGACCGGGTCGGCGCGCTGGCCGCGGTGATGTCCCCGCCGTACGACGTCGTCGACCCTGGCCGCCGGCTCGACCTGGAGACCGCGGACCCGCACAACGTGGTCCGGCTGATCCTGCCCAGGCCCGAGCCCGAGGACGCCGGCGACCGTCCCGACCGCGACACCCGCTACCGGCACGCCGCCCGGCTGCTGTCCTCCTGGCAGCGCGACGGCGTCCTCGCCGCCGACCCGGAGCCCGCGCTCTACGTCTACGAGCAACGGGTGCCGGCCACCGACGACTCCCCCGAGCTGCTCCAGCGCGGCCTGATCGGCGCCCTCGCGGTGAGCGGACGCGAGGGCGGCGTGGTGCTCCCGCACGAGGACGTGATGCCGCGACCGGTCGCCGACCGGGTCGGCCTGATGCGCACCACCCGGGCCAACCTGGAACCGCTGCTGCTCACCTACCGGGGCGACGGCGGCGCCTCCGGCGTGATCGAGCGGACGGTCGAGGCCGAGCCGCTGCTCTCCACCGCGACCAGCGACGGCACCCACCACCGCCTGTGGGCGGTCACCGACCCGGCCGAGATCGCCGAGATCGGCCGCGACCTCGCCACCTGCCGGGCCCTGATCGCCGACGGCCACCACCGCTGGGAGATGTACCTGCGTCTCCAACGCGAACACCGCCACCTGCCGCGCAGCCCCTGGGACCGCGGCCTGGTGCTCCTGGTGGACACCGCCCGCTACCCGCTGCGGGTGCGTGCCATCCACCGGGTGCTGTACCGGCTGCCGGTCGGGGAGGCGCTGGAGCGGCTCGGCGACCAGTGGAAGGTCAAGGAGGTCCCCGGCCCACTGGCCGCGGCACTCCAGGCGCTCGCCGAACAGAAACGGCACGGCGGCAACGGCTACGTGCTGACCGGCGGCGACGGCGTCTACTGGCTGGTCGGCGAACCCGAGGAGTCCCTGCTCGACGCCACCGTGCCGCACGACCGGCCGGAGGAGTGGCGCCACCTGGACGCCACCGTCCTGCACGCCACCCTGCTCGACCGCACCTGGCACGTCCCCGACGGCCCGGACGACATCGGCTACCTGCACACCGCCGCGGCCGCCGAGCGGGAGGCCGCCCGCACCGGTGGCACCGCCGTCCTGCTGCACCCGGTACGGGAGTCGGTGGTACGGCGGCTGGCCGAGCAGGGCGTCACCATGCCGCGCAAGTCCACCTCGTTCGGGCCGAAGCCGGCCACCGGGCTGGTGCTGCGCAACCTCACGCTGGGCTGACACCGCCCCGGACGCCGTGAGGCCCTGCCGTTCCCCGAGTTTCCGGGGAACGGCAGGGCCTCACGGTGTTGCAGGGGGTTCTACCGGCGGGCTGATCAGCCCTTGTCGGCGTCGGCGTCGACCGCCTTGACCGCCTTGGTTTCCTCGGCGTCCTCGGCCTCGGTGCTCTCAGCCTTGGCGTCCTCAGCCTTGGCGTCCCGGGCCTTGTCCTCGGCCTTCTGCGAACGCTCGGGGACCACGCCGTCGAAGTCGGCGTCGATTTCGAGGTCGTCCTCGTCGTAGTACTCCTCGACGTCCTCGTCGTCCTCGAAGATCACGCGGTCCTCGGCGTTGTCGCCACCACGCTTCTTCGCCAGGGCCTCGTCCGACTCGGTCTCGTCCTCGGCCAGCTCCGGGTCGAGCGCGTCGGTGAACTCGACGCCGTCGATCTCGGCCAGCCGCTCCGAGGCGTTGGTGGTGCCGTCGGTGTCGGCCTCGGCCGCCTTGGCGAACCAGTCACGGGCCTCGTCGCCCCGGCCGGCCGCGATCAGGGCCTCGGCGTAGGCGTACCGCAGACGGGCGGTCCACGGGTGCACGGCGCTGGAGGCCAGCTCCGGGCTCTGCAGCGTCACCACCGCGGCTTCGAACTGCTCCATGTCGCTGCGGGCACCGGCCGCCACCAGGCGCATCTCGACCTGGCCGGCCTTGTCCAGCTGCTTCACCTCGGGCTCACCGGCCATCGCCAGCGCCCGCTCCGGACGGCCCAGACCGCGCTCGCAGTCGGCCATCACCGGCCACAGGTCCGCCCGACCGGTCATCCGACGGGCGGCGCGGAACTCGGTCAGCGCCTCGGAGTAACGCTGCGTCATGTACGAGGCGAAACCGGCCGCCTCACGGACAGCGGGGACGCGGGAGGCCAGCCGGAGCGCGACGCGCGAGTACTGGTAGGCCTCCTCCGGCTCGCCGTCGAGCAGGCGGGCCACCATCACCAGGTTGCGGGCGACATCGTCCGCGAGGGTCTTGGGCAGACTCTTGAGCTCCTGGCGCACGTCCGCGTCCAGCTCGAAGCCGGTGACGTCCTCCGGGATCGGCAGGCGCTTGACGGGCTCGTAGTTGCCCCGGCGGTCGTCGTAGTCCCGCTGGCCGCGGTCGTCGCGGCGGTCATCCCGACGGTCGCCACCGCGGTCGCGGTTGAAACCACCACCGGAGGGACGGTCATCGCGACGGAAGCCACCACGGTCACCGCCGCGGTCGTCACGGTCACGGCCGTAGCCACCGGACGGGCGGTCGTCACGACGGAAACCACCACCGGAGGGACGGTCGCCACGGTCGTCACGACGGAAACCGCTCGGACGGTCATCGCGGCGGAAGCCGCCGCGGTCGTCACGGTCGCGGTTGAAGCCGCCGCCGGTGGGGCGGTCGCCACCGCGGTCGCGGTTGAAACCACCACCGGAGGGACGGTCATCGCGACGGAAGCCACCACGGTCACCGCCGCGGTCGTCACGGTCACGGCCGTAGCCACCGGACGGGCGGTCGTCACGACGGAAACCACCACCGGAGGGACGGTCGCCACGGTCGTCACGACGGAAACCGCTCGGACGGTCATCGCGGCGGAAGCCGCCGCGGTCGTCACGGTCGCGGTTGAAGCCGCCGCCGGTGGGGCGGTCGCCACCGCGGTCGCGGTTGAAACCACCACCGGCCGGACGGTCGTCACGGCGGAAGCCACCACGGTCACCGCCGCGGTCGTCACGGTCACGGCCGTAGCCACCGGACGGACGGTCGTCACGACGGAAGCCACCACCGGAGGGGCGGTCGCCACGGTCGTCACGACGGAAACCGCCGCCGCCAGTGGGGCGGTCGCCACCGCGGTCGCGGTTGAAACCACCACCGGAGGGACGGTCGTCACGACGGAAGCCACCACGGTCGCCACCGCGGTCGTCACGGTCACGGCCGTAGCCACCGGACGGACGGTCGTCACGACGGAAACCACCACCGGAGGGACGGTCGCCGCGGTCGTCACGACGGAAACCGCCGCCGCCGCCGGTGGGGCGGTCGTCGCGGCGGAAGCCACCACGGTCGCCACCGCGGTCGTCACGGTCACGGCCGTACCCGCCGCCGGTGGGGCGGTCGTCACGACGCGGACGGTCATCACGGTCGCGGTTGAAACCACCGCCGGCCGGACGGTCGTCACGACGGAAACCACCACCGGAGGGACGGTCACCACGGTCGTCACGACGGAAACCGCCGCCGCCGCCGGTGGGGCGGTCGCCACCGCGGTCGCGGTTGAAACCACCGCCGGCCGGACGGTCGTCACGGCGGAAGCCACCACGGTCGCCACCGCGGTCGTCACGGTCACGGCCGTACCCGCCGCCGGTGGGGCGGTCGTCACGACGCGGACGGTCATCACGGTCGCGGTTGAAACCACCGCCGGAGGGGCGGTCGTCACGACGGTCGTTGCGGCGGTCGCCGCCACGGTCGTTGGACCAGCCGCCTCGGGACCGGGGCTCGTAGCCTCGGCCGTCGTCCGATCGGCGCTCGGGACGGTCCTGGGGCTGGTTCGACATCGTGGTGACTCCTTCTGCTGCTTCAGCTTCACCGCGGGCCGAGCATGCAACTCCGCTGCCGCCACGCGGTTTCGGCGCCGGCCTGCTGGCCCGCGCACCTTCTCCATTGTCCGACATGTCGGGACCCTCCGCGTCTGGGCGGAAGTTCCCGGCCTGCCGGCCTTCTTCAGGTTCGCAAAACACAAAAAGGCCGCGGCCCCAGCGAGTCGCTGGGGCCGCGGCCTTGAATAATTGTTCGGCGGCGTCCTACTCTCCCACAGGGTCCCCCCTGCAGTACCATCGGCGCTGTAAGGCTTAGCTTCCGGGTTCGGAATGTAACCGGGCGTTTCCCTCACGCTATGACCACCGAAACCCTAT
>NZ_MSJQ01000091.1 GCF_014596515.1 Streptomyces sp. CBMA156 | reverse complement strand
CCGGGCCGCCCTGGTCGTCGCCGACCGGGAGCAGCTGGCCGCCGCCCTGGAGTCGCTCGCCTCCGGCGCGCTCGCCGCGGGCGGGTCCGTCAACCCGGCCGGCGCCGGCCCCGAGGTCATGACGGCGGTCGAGGACTGGCTGGGCGGCGGGGACGCCGGCTGGCCGCACCACCCCGGGGCCCACCGGGTGCGGCTGCCCACCTACCCGTTCGCCCGGGACCGGCACTGGTACCGGATGCCGGAGCCCGTCGCCCCCGCCGTCGGGCAGCTGCACCCGCTCGTCCACCGCAACACCTCCGACCTGGCGCAGCAGCGCTACACCTCGACCTTCACCGGCGCCGAGCCCTTCCTCGACGACCACCGCGTCGGCGGCCGGCGGGTGCTGCCCGCCGCCGCCTACGTCGAGATGGCCAGGGCCGCCGTGGAGCGCTCCGCCACCGGGGAGGGCACCGTCCGGCTGCACGACCTGGCCTGGCTGCGGCCGGTCACCGTGGACGGGGAACCGGTCGACGTCCAGGTCGAACTGACGCCCGGGGAGCACGGGATCGCGGTCGGGTTCCGGGTCGACGGGACGGTCCACGGCACCGGCCGCGCCGGCCTCGTGCCGCCCGCCCCGCCGGCCCCGCTCGACCTGGCCGCGCTGCGCGCCTCCTGCCCCGACGCGGCCGACCCGGAGACCGTCCAGCGACGGCTGCGCGCCCAGGGCCTGGAGTACGGCCCGGCGATGCGCGCGCTGCGGGAGCTGCGCACCGGCGCGGACCGGGCGCTCGCCCGCATCCGGGCCACCGAGCCCGAGGGCAGCGGCCACCTGCTGCCGCCCAGCCTGCTCGACGCGGCCTTCCAGGTCTCCGTCTCCCTGATGGGCGACCAGGACGGCCCGACCCTCCCGCTGGCCCTCGACGAGGTGCTGGTCCACCGGCCGTGCCCGGCCGAGAGCTGGGCCTCGGTCCGGCGGACCGGCGGCTCGGGAACCGTGGCCACCTTCGACATCGACCTGTGCGACCGGGAGGGCACCGTGCACGCCACGCTCCGCGGGCTGGCCCAGCGCGCCACCGGCGCCGGCCCGCGCGTCGTCACCGCCACCACCCGGTGGACGGACCGGCCGCTGCTCCCCGGCGCCGCCGACCGCACCCCGCACACCCCCGCGCTGCCCGGCGTCTCCGCGTCGGCCCCGGCCGAGGGCGTCGACGCCGTGACGGACGCGGTGTTCGCGGCCGTCCGGGACGTGCTGGCCTCCCGGCCCACCACGGAGCACCGCTTCGTGGTGCTGGTCGACGGACGCGTCCCGGCGCACTTCCACCGGCCGCTCGCGGGCCTGTTCCGCACCGTCGCCGCGGAGAACCCGCTGGTCTCGGGACGGGTGGTGCGGGTCGACGGTCTGGACGCGGCCGGCCACACCACGGTCGAGCGGATCGTCCGCGAGGAGTGCGCCGACGACGGCGCCGACAGCGAGGTCCGCCGGGCGGCCGACGGCGTCCGGCAGGTGCTGGAGCCGGTGGAGACGCCGCTCGGGGCCGGCCCCGCCGTGCCCGCGCTGCGCACCGGCGGGGTGTACTGGGTGACCGGCGGCCTGGGCGGCCTCGGCCCCCACGTCGCCCGCTACTACGGCCGGGCCCAGGCCACGGTCGTGCTCAGCGGCCGGTCCGCGTCGGGCTCGCTCGACGCGCTGCGCGCCGACGGCGTCGACGCCCACTACCTGCCGGTGGACGTCACCGACGCCGAGGAGGTCCGCGCCGCGGTCGAGACGATCCTGCGGGACCACGGCTCGCTCGACGGGGTCGTCCACGCGCCCGGAGTGCTGCGCGACCAGTACCTGGTGCGCAAGGACCTGGCCGACGTCCGCACGGTGACCGCGCCCAAGATCCGCGGCGCCCTCAACCTCGACGCCGCCACCCGCCACCTCGGCCTCGACCACTTCGTGCTGTTCTCCTCGGTCGCCTCGGTGTACGGCAACCCGGGCCAGTCCGACTACGCCGCGGCCAACGCGTTCCTGGACGCCTTCGCCGGGCACCGGCAGGCCCTGGTCGACGCCGGGGAGCGCAGCGGCCGCACCGTCGCGATCGGCTGGCCGCTGTGGGCGGACGGCGGCATGACGATGGACGCGGCCGGCCGGGAGGCGATGCGCCGCGAGCGCGGCTGGGAGCCGCTGCCCACCGAGGACGGGCTGCTCGTCCTCGGCCGGGCGCTCGCCGCCGACGCCCCGGCCCACGTCGTGGTCGGCTACGGCGCCGGCGCGACGCTCGCGGCCCGGACGGCCGCCGCCCCTCCCGCGGTGGCCCTGGCCGTTCCCGCGGTTCCTGCGGCCTCCGGCTCCGACGGCGGGGACCTGACCGAGCGGACCGAGGAACTGCTGCGGCGGGTCGTCGCCGAGGTCCTCCGGCACCCCCCGGAGCACCTCGACCCGGCCACCAACCTGATCGAGTACGGCATCGACTCGCTGAGCATCATGGGCGTGACCACCGAGCTGGAGAAGCTGTTCGGGCCGCTCTCCAAGACGATCTTCTTCGAGTACCTGAACATCGCCGACGTCGCCGCCCACTTCGTGGAGTCCCGGCGCGAGCAGCTGGAGGCCGTCCTCGGCGCGGCCGTACCGGAGCCCCCTGCGGTGTCCGAGTCCCCGACGGTGTCCGAGCCGTCGGCGGTGCCGGAAACCTCGGCGGTGCAGGAGAGCGGGCAGGCCGCCGTCACCGCGCCCGCGGCGCCGGCGCGGCCCCGGCGGGACCGGGACGACCGGCACGACATCGCGATCATCGGGGTGTCCGGCCGCTACCCGGGCGCCGACACCCTCGACGAACTGTGGGAGCTGCTGGAGAACGGCCGGCACAGCTTCGAGGAGATCCCCGCCGAGCGCTGGGACCACGGCATCGTCCACGACAGCGACCGGTCCGTCCGGGGAAAGAGCGTCATCCGCACCGGGACCTTCCTGCGCGACATCGACGCCTTCGACCCCCGCTACTTCCGGATCTCCAAGCGCGAGGCCGAGCAGATGTCCCCGGAGGTACGCCTGTTCCTCCAGGCCGGCGTGCAGGCGCTGGAGGACTCGGGCTACTCCCGGGAGACCATCCGGCGGCGCTACCAGGGCGACGTCGGCGTGCTCGTCGGGACGATGAGCAACCACTACAACCTGTACGGCTTCCAGAACAGCCTCACCCGCGGTGCGCCGCAGAGCGGCAGCTACACCGGGACGATCCCCAACATGCTGTCCTACTTCTACGGCCTGACCGGGCCGTCGATCTTCCTGGACACCATGTGCTCGGCCTCCTCGACCTGCGTCCACCAGGCCGTGCAGATGCTGCGGGCCGGCGAGTGCTCGATGGTGGTCGCGGGCGGCGTCAACCTGCTGCTGCACCCGTACAACCTGGTCACCTCCTCGGAGGAGCACTTCACCACCGGCACCTCCGACGTGATCCGCAGCTTCGGCGTCGGCGTGGACGGCACCATCCTCGGCGAGGGCGTCGGCGCGGTGGTGCTCAAGCCGCTCGTCGACGCGGAGCGGGACGGCGACCACGTGTACGCCGTGATCAAGGGCACCGCCCTGTCCAACGCCGGTGCCCGCAACGGCTTCACCGTGCCCAGCCCGGCCATGCAGGCCAGGGCGGTCGAGAAGGCCGTCGAGGACGCCGGGATCGACCCGCGGACGATCACCTACGTGGAGGGCCACGGCTCGGGCACCGCGCTGGGCGACCCGATCGAGGTGCGCGCCCTCACCACGGCGTTCCGCGGGTTCACCGAGGACCGGCAGTACTGCGCGCTCGGGTCGGTCAAGGCCAACATGGGCCATCTGCTGGCCGCCGCCGGGATGGTGGGCCTGGCGAAGGTGCTGCTGCAACTGCGGCACGGCAAGCTGGTGCCCTCGCTGCACAGCACGGAGCTCAACCCGGACATCGACTTCGCGGACACGCCGTTCCGGGTGCAGCAGACCCTCGCCGACTGGCAGCCCGTCGTCACCACGGTCGAAGGACGGCAGGTCACCCATCCGCGCCGGGCCGGGATCACCTCGATCGGGGCCGGCGGCATGAACTCGCACATCATCCTGGAGGAGTACCCGCCGCACCCGGTGCGCCGGGAGCCGTTCGGCGAGCAGCTGTTCGTGTTCTCCGCGATGAACGAGGCCGCCCTCGGCCGCTACCTGGCCGTCTTCCGCGGCCACCTGGCCGGGGCCCGCGAGGCCGACCTACCCGACATCGCCTTCACCCTGCGGGTGGGGAAGAACGAACTGCCGCACCGCTGGGCCTTCGTGGCGGCCGACCTGGCCTCCGCGCTGGCCGCCGTCGACGGCTACCTGGCGGGCCGGCGGGAGCTGCCGGACCACGAGGTGGCCGGGCCCTGGCTCGCGGGCCGCGGCGTCGACTGGGACCGGCTGCCCACGGCCCGCCGGGTCCCGCTGCCCCCGTACCCCTTCGAGCAGGTGCGCTGCTGGGTCGAGCAGGAGCCCGACGCGCCGTCCGTGCTCGCCCCGCTGGCCCACCGGGAGCGGCTGCACCCGTTCCTGGGCCGCAACGAGTCCGACGTCCGCGGGCTGCGCTACACCGCGGAGATCCGCCTCGACGACCTCCTGGACTACACCTACCGGCAGGACAAGGTGCCCGTCGTCGTGTCCACCTTCGCCGTGGACCTCGCGCTCGCCACCGCGAAGGTCACCGGGTTCGCCGACGAGCCCGCGGTCCACGACCTGCGGGTGCTGCGTCCGGTCGACTGGTCGGCCACCGACCGCCTGGTCACCGAGTTCGCCGACGGCCACGGGCTGGTGCGGGCCGGGGACGGGCCGCCGGCCGTGGAGTTCACCGTCCGGCCGGCCACTGCGCCGCCGGCCGGACGGATCGACCTCACCGGCCTGCGGCCGCTGCTGGACCGGGCCGGCTTCCTGGCCGGACTGGCCGAGGGCGGGGTCGTTCCCCGGCCCGCCTCCTGCGGCGTCGACGGGGTGTCCACCGCCAGGGACGGCCGGACCGTGCTGCACCTGTCGAGCCCCGAGTTCCAGCAGGACCACGTCCGGCGCAACGTCGGCATCGAACCGTCCGTGCTCGCCGCGATCGCCCTGGGCGTGCAGTGGACGGCGCGCCGGGCCGGGGATCCGGAGTGGCCGCGGGTCGCGCCCAACCGGATCGGGGAGGTCACCGTCCGGGCCGGGGGTCCGGTCGCCCACGTCGTCCTCGGCGGGGACCGGATCGTCCTGGCCGACGGCTCCGGCGAGGTCCTCGGCGTGCTGGACGGCGTGCGGTACGGCACCGGGGGCACCGCCTCGGCCGGCCACCGGGCCGCGCAGCCCGCCGTGGTTCGGCCGGCCGCTGTTCAGCCGGCCGTGGCCACGACTGCCGTGACCACGACCACCCCGACCACCGCCGCAGCCACGACCGCCGCGACCGGGCCGGCAGCGTCCGGCGTCGTGGAGGTGCTGCGCGAGATCGCGGCGGGGCTGCTGAAGTTCGAGCCGGCCGAACTCGACCCGAGGACCGGCCTGGACGCGTTCGGCTTCGACTCCATCTCGCTGGTCTCCTTCGCCGAGCAGATCGAGGAGCGCTTCGGCGCCAGGGTCAGCCCGGCCGTGTTCTTCGACCTCAGCACCCTGGAGGCGCTGGGCGCCCACCTGGTCGACGAGCACGGGGTCGCGGCCGCGCCGCTCGACACGGCCCGTCCCGCGACCGTCGCGGCGGCCGTCACGGCGCCGGTCACCGCGGCCGCCACGGCTCCCGCACCGGCACCGTCACCCCGTGCCGGGACGGACCCGCTGCTGCCGATCGCCGTGATCGGCGCCGCAGGACGCTTCCCCGGCGCCCGCGACCTCACCGAGTACTGGGCCAACCTGGTGGCCGGGCGGGACTCCGTCACCGGCTTCCCGCTGGACCGCTACGACGAGGACCAGCGCCGGACCATCGCCGGCCTGGACTTCCCCCAGCGGATGGGCGTGCTGGACGACGTCGATGCCTTCGACGCGGCGTTCTTCCGCATCCTGCCGCGCGAGGCCGAGCTGATGGACCCCCAGCACCGCCTGGTGCTGGAGACGGTGTGGCAGGCGCTGGAGGACAGCGCCCACCGGCCGAGCGAACTCCCCGCCAACACCGGGGTGTTCATCGGCGTCACCGGCAACGACTACGCGACGCTGCTCAACACCGGCGGGGTGCTGCCGGACGCCTTCACCGCGACCGGCAACACCCACTCGATCCTGGCCAACCGGATCTCCTACCTGCTCGACGTGCGCGGCCCGAGCGAGCCCATCGACACCGCCTGCTCCAGCTCGCTGGTGGCGGTGCACCGGGCCATGGAGGCCATCAGGTCCGGCGCGTGCGACCTGGCGATCGCGGGCGGGGTGAACGTCCTGCTCGACGCCGGCACCTTCGTCAGCGCCCACCGCGCCGGGATGCTCAGCCCGGACGGCCTGTGCCGCACCTTCGACGCCGACGCCGACGGCTACGTGCGCGGCGAGGGCGTCGGGGCCGTGATCCTCAAGCCGCTGGCGGCGGCCGAGCGGGACGGCGACGCGATCCTCGGCGTGCTCCGGGGCAGCGCCTACAACCACGGCGGCCGGGCCAACTCGCTCACCGCGCCGAACGCCGACGCCCAGGCCGAGCTGGTGACCGCCGCGGTCGGCGGCCTCGACCCGGACACCATCGGCTACATCGAGACCCACGGCACCGGCACCGCGCTCGGCGACCCGGTCGAGGTCCGCGCGCTGCGCACGGCGTTCCGCCGGCTCGGCCGCAGCGACGACGGCGCCTGCGGGCTCGGCTCGGTCAAGACCAACATCGGGCACCTGGAGTCCGCGGCGGGCATCGCGGGGCTGCTGAAGGTGCTGCTCGCGCTCCGGCACGGGGTGCTGCCCGCCAACCGGCACCTGCGGCGGGTCAACCCGTTCGTGGAGCTCGCCGACGGGCCCTTCCACCTCGTCCGGGAGAACGAGCCGTGGCCGCGCCCGCGCGACCGCGACGGCCACGAGGCGCCGAGGCGCGCCGGGGTGAGCAGCTTCGGCTTCGGCGGCGTCAACGCCCATGTCGTGGTCGAGGAGTACGTCCGGGACGGTGCGGAGCGGGGCGGGCCCTCCGGGGACGTCGCGGTGCCGCTGTCGGCCCGTACGGCCCGGCAGCTGACCGACCGGGCCCGGGACCTGCTGGCCTTCCTGGAGTCCTCGGACGGGGACGGGGTGTCGCTGCGCTCCGTCGCCCGGACCCTCACGGCCGGCCGCGAGGAGATGGCCGAGCGGATCGGCTGGACGGTGTCCTCCCCGGCCGAACTCGCCGACCGCCTGCGGGCGTTCGTGACCACCGGCGAACGCGGCGAGGCCTCCGGCACGCTGGCGCGCTGGATCGCCGGTGAGGCCGTCGACCCGTCGGTCCCGGCCGGCGGCCCCCCGCCCGGGCGGGTGCACCTGCCCGGGTACCCCTTCGCCCGGGACCGGTTCTGGTTTCCCCGGACCGGACCGGTCCCGGGACCGGCCGATCGGCCGGTGGCCCGGCCCCTCGCCGAGCCCGCCGCCGAGCCGGTCACTGAGCCGGTCACTGAGCGCGCCGAGGCACCCGTCACCACCCTGTCGGTCCCGCAGTGGGCCCCGGCGCCCGCCGCGCCCGGGCGCCGCCACGACCGCCGCGCGGTCGTGCTGTGCGGCATCGCCGGGGACGTCCCCGGGGCGATCCGGCTGGAGACCGCCAAGCGGCGGCCCGAGAGCCGGTTCCGCGACCTGTCCTGGAAGCTGCTGGAGACCGTCCGGGGCCTGACGGCCGAGGACGGCACGGTGCTGGTCCAGGTGGTCACCGACACCCCCGCCCTGGCCGGGCTGCTGCGCTCGGTGGCCAAGGAGGACCCCCGGGTCCTCGGTCAGGTGATCGTCGTGGACGGCGCCGCGGCCGCCGACCCGGCCGCGGTGGTCGCGGAGAACGCCGACGGGGCGGACGACCTCGTCCGCTACCACGACGGCGTCCGGCAGACCCGCATCTGGACCCAGGCCGGCCCCGCCGCCGGCAACCCTGCCCCGCCGTGGCGGGACGGCGGCGTCTACCTCGTCACCGGCGGGGCCGGGGGCATCGGCGCCGCGACGGCCCGCCGGATCGCCGCCGACGTCCGGCGGCCCACCCTCGTCCTCGCGGGCCGGTCCCCGGCCGACGAGCGGGTGACGGCGCTGCTCGCCGAGCTGCGCCGGGCCGGCGCGTTCGCCCGCTACGTCCGGGCCGACGTCTCGCGCTGGGAGGAGGTCCGCCACCTGGTCGCCGAGGCGGGCGAGGTCACCGGAGTGGTGCACGCCGCGGGCGTGGTCCGCGACGCGCTGCTCGCGGACAAGACCCCGGAACAGTGGGAGGAGGTCCTCGGGGCCAAGGCGGACGGACTCGTCCACCTCGACCGGGCCACCGCGCACTGCCCGCTGGAGTTCCTGCTCGCCTACTCCTCCGGCGCCGGGATCACCGGCAACCCGGGGCAGTGCGACTACGCGGCCGCCAACGCCTTCCTGGACGAGTTCGCCGCCGCGCGGAACGCCTCGGTCGCCCGCGGACAGCGGCGCGGCCGGACGCTCTCCGTCGCCTGGCCGCTGTGGCAGGACGGCGGCATGGCCGTCGACGAGCGCACCCTGGCCTACCTGCGGGAGGACCGCGGGCTGGTGCCGATGCCGACCGGCACCGGCCTCGCCGCCCTGGTCGACGCCTGGCACACCGGGGCGGACCAGGTGTGGGTGCACCACGGCCTGCCCGCCGTCCCGGTGGCACCGCCCGTGGCCACACCCGCGACCGCACCGTCCGAGCGCGCCGTGCTGGACCACCTGCGGGAGGTCCTCGCGGAGGTCAGCGGGCTCGCCCCCGCCGAGGTGGACCCGGACCGGTCGTTCGTCGAGACGGGCCTGAACTCGGTGATGGTGCTCCAGCTCAACCGCGCCCTCACCCCGTTCTACCCGGAGGTCTCCTCGACCCTGTTCTACGAGCACCCGACCCTGCGGGCGGTGGCCGCCAGGCTCGCCGCCGGTCGACGGCCTGAGCCGGCGCCGCAGCGGCCGGCCGACGCCATCCCGGCCGAAGCCCCGGCCGGCGTTCCCGCCTCCGTCTCGACCGTCGTCTCCACCGCACAGCCCGTCGAAGGCCGGCCCGTCGCCCCCGACGAGCCCATCGCCGTCATCGGGCTGAGCGGCCGCTACCCGGGCGCCGCCGACCTGGACGGCTTCTGGGAGAACCTCAGGGCCGGCCGCGACAGCATCCGCGAGCTGGACCGCTGGCCGCTGGACGGCTTCTTCGAGGCCGACCGCGGCACCGCGGCCGCCACCGGGCGCAGCTACAGCAAGTGGGGCGGCTTCCTGGACGGCTTCGCGGACTTCGACCCGCGGTTCTTCGGCATCGCCCCGCGCGACGCGTACGCGATGGACCCGCAGGAGCGGCTGTTCGTCCAGGCCTCCTGGGAGGTGCTGGAGGACGCCGGGTACACCAGGGCGCGCCTCGCCGAGCAGCACGACCACCGGGTCGGGGTGTTCGCGGGCGTCACCAAGGTCGGGCACGCCCGGCACGGGGCGGGCCTGCTGCCCTCGGGCGAACTCGTCGTCCCCGGGCTGTCGTTCGCCTCGCTGAGCGCCCGGGTCTCCTACCTGCTGGACCTGCGCGGACCGAGCCTGACCGTGGACACCATGTGCTCGGCCTCGCTGACCGCGATCCACGAGGCCTGCGAACAGCTGCGCAGCGGCGCCTGCGAGGTCGCCATCGCCGGTGGGGCGAACGTCTACTCCCACCCGCTGGACTACGTCGAGCTGTGCCGCTCCGGCATGCTCTCCTCCGACCGGCACTGCCGCAGCTTCGGCTCCGGCGGCCACGGGTTCGTCCCCGGCGAGGGCGTCGGCTGCGTGCTGCTCAAGCCGTTGTCCCGGGCGCTCGCCGACGGGGACCGGGTGCTGGGGCTGATCCGCGCCACCGGCGTCAACCACGGCGGGCGCAGCACCGGTTACACCGTGCCGAGCCCGACCGCCCAGGGCGCGCTGATCCGCCGGGTGCTCGACCGGGCCGGCGTCTCCGCCCGGCAGGTCGGGTACGTGGAGGCGCACGGCACCGGCACCGAGCTGGGCGACCCGATCGAGGTCGCCGGGCTGGCCGGGGCGTTCCGGCAGGACACCGAGGACCGGCAGTACTGTGCGCTCGGCTCGGTGAAGTCCGGCATCGGGCACCTGGAGGCCGCGGCCGGCGTGGCCGGCCTCACCAAGGTGCTGCTCCAGCTCAGGCACCGGGAGCTGGTGCCCACCCTGCACGCCGAACAGCCCAACCCGAACATCGACTTCGCATCGTCCCCCTTCCGGCTCCAGCGCGAACTGGCGCCCTGGCACAGCGAGGGGCCGCGGATCGCCGCGGTGTCCTCCTTCGGTGCCGGCGGCTCCAACGCGCACGTGATCGTCGAGGAGTATCCCGTGCAACCCGCAGACGGCACCGAGGACGGCGCCGAGCAGGTCGTCGTCCTGTCCGCCCGGACACCCGAACAACTCACCGCCTCCGTGGACCGGTTGGCCGCGTTCCTCGACCGGGAGCCGCGGACGCCGCTGGCCGAGGTCGCGTACACACTCCAGGTCGGGCGGGAGGCGCTGGCCGAGCGGTACGTGGTCGTGGTCTCCTCCACCGGGGAACTGCGGGACGCGCTGCGTTCCGGCCGGGGACACCGGGGCACCGCGGGGGCCTCCGGCGGGCTGCTCGCCGAACTCACCGCGGACGGCGAGCTCCAGGAGCTGCTCGTGCGGCGGTGGAGCGCCGCCGGGGAGCTGACCAAGATCGCGGCCCTGTGGGCGTCCGGCGTCGCGGTCGACTGGCGGCGGCTGCATCCGGGGGCGCGGCGGACGGTCTCGCTGCCCACCTACCCGTTCGCGGCGGACCGGTTCTGGATCGGCGACCTGGCCCCGGCCGGGGCGGCGCCCGCGCCTACGGCGGTGCCCGTACCCGCTCCGGTGCCCGTCGCGGCGCCGGAGCCGGTGGTGGCCGACGAACCGGCCGACGAACCGGCCGACGAACCGGCCGACCTGGACGAGCTGGTGCCCGCGCTGGTGCGGCAGAAGGTCGCCACGGCCCTCGCGCTGGACCCGGGCGAGGTCCTCGGCGGGCTGGCCTTCGCCGATCTGGGCCTGGACTCCATCCTCGGGGTCAGGGTGGTCCACGAGCTCAACACCGCGCTCGCGCTGGACCTTTCGACCACGGTGGTGTTCGACCACAGCACGGTCGACCGGCTGGCCGCGCACCTGCTCGCCGAGTACCGGGACGTCATCGCCCCCGCCCGCGCCGAGGCCCCCGCTCCCGTCCACGTCCCCGAGCCCGCTCCGGCCCCCGTCCGTCAGGAGCCCGTCCGTCAGGAGCCCCGCCCCGTACGGGCGGAACGCGCCCCGGAGAGCACCGACCGCGGACCGATCGCGGTGGTCGGCATGAGCGGCCGGTTCGCCGGCACCGGCTCGCTCGACGAGCTGTGGACCCGGCTGGAGCACGGGGACGACCTGGTCACCGGCACCACCCGGTTCCGCCTCGACGGCGTGAGCCCGTGCACCCGGGGCGGCTTCCTCGACCGGATCGACGAGTTCGACGCCCTGTTCTTCAACATCTCCGGCACCGAGGCCGCCGCGATGGACCCCCAGCAGCGGCTGCTGCTGGAGGAGTCGTGGAAGGCCCTGGAGGACGCCGGGTACGCCGGCCGGATGGAGCACCGCCCCTGCGGGGTGTACGTCGGCGCCTGGGCCGGGGACTACCTGGAACTGCTCGACGGGGACGCCCCGGCCCAGGCCCTGTGGGGCAACATGGCCTCGGTGATCCCGAGCCGGGTCAGCTACGCCCTCGACCTCAAGGGCCCGGCGATCGCCGTCGACACCTCCTGCTCCAGCTCGCTGGTGGCGATCGACCTGGCCTGCAAGGACCTCTGGTCCGGCGAGACCTCGATGGCCCTGGCCGGCGGGGTGTTCGTCCAGTCCACGCCGCGGCTGTACGGGCTCGCGGGCCGCGCCGGGATGCTGTCCCCGACCGGCCGCTGCCACAGCTTCGACCACCGCGCGGACGGCTTCGTCCCCGGTGAGGGCGTCGGCGTCGTGGTGCTCAAGCGGCTCTCCGACGCGCTGGCGGACGGCGACCACGTGCACGGCGTGATCAGGGCCGTCGGGGTCAACCAGGACGGCGCCACCAACGGGATCACCGCCCCGAGTTCGGTCTCCCAGGAGAACCTGATCGGCTCGCTGTACGAGCGGTCCGGCGTCGACGTGGAGCGGATCGGACTGGTCGAGGCGCACGGCACCGGCACGCCGCTGGGCGACCCGATCGAGTTCCGCGCCCTGGACCGGGTCTTCCGCGCCCGCACCGACCGCACCGAGTACTGCGCGCTGGGCTCGGTGAAGACCAACATCGGGCACGCCCAGTTCGCCGCCGGCATCGCGGGCGTGCTGAAGGTCCTGCTGGCGCTGCGGCACCGGCGGATCCCCGGCTCGCTGAACTTCGAGACCGCGAACGAGGCGGTCCCGCTGGCCGGCAGCCCGTTCTACGTCAACTCCCTGGCCAGGGACTGGGCCGCGCCCGAGGGCGGCCCGCGCTGCGGGGTGGTGAGCTCCTTCGGCGCCAGCGGCACCAACGCCCACGTCGTCATCGAGGAGGCACCGCCGGTCGTCCGGCCCCCGGCGCCGCGCACGGACCACCCGGTGGTGCTGTCGGCGCAGACCGAACCGCAGCTCGCCGAGCAGCGGCGCCGGCTCGCGGCGCACCTGCGGGCCCACCCGTCGGTGGACCTGGGCGACCTCGCCCACACCCTGTGGGCCGGCCGCAGGCGCTTCGAGCACCTCTTCGCGTGCCTGGTGAGCGACACCGCCGAACTGCTCGCGGTGCTCGACGGCGACGCGCCCGCCCGTCCGGCGGGCGACGCCCCGGCGCCGTCGCGCGGCCGGATCGTCCCGCTGCCGACCTACCCGTTCACCCCGGACCGGCACGGGCCCTCGGCGGGCCGCGACCGCGTCACGCTCGCCCGGACGGACGGCCTGCTGCGCGACCACGTCGTGCAGGGCCGGCACATCCTGCCCGCCGTCGCCCATCTGGAGCTGGCCCGCCGGGCGCTGGGCGGCACCCGGCTGCGGATGACCAACGTGACGTGGGTACAGCCGCTGGAGGTCGGGGCGGAGCCCGTCGAGGTGCTGGTCGGCCTGCGGGCCGCCGCCCGTGGCGGCCACCGGTTCGAGATCTCCACCGGCGGGACGGTCCGCTGCGAGGGTACGGTGGCGCACTCCGACGCCCCGCGCCCGGCCAGGGTGGACCTCGCCGCCCTGCGCGCCGACTGCCGGGAGACGGTGACCGGCGAACGGATCCACCAGGCGCTGCGGTCGAAGGGCATCGAGCACGGCCCGAGCCTGCGGGCGATCCGGCAGGCGCACGTGGGCTCCGACACGGTGCTCGCCGAGCTGGTCCTGCCCGGCTCGGCCGAGCCGGGGGCACTCGCCCCCGCCCTGCTGGACTCGGCGATCCAGGCCACCGTGGCGGCGCACCTGACCCGACTGCACGACACCGCGGTGCCGTTCGCGCTGGAGCGGCTCGACCTGTTCGCCCCCTGCACCCCGGCGATGACTGCCGTGGTGCGGGGCATCGGGGCCGGGCCGCTCGGCCGGCTCGACATCGACCTGGTGGACGAGGACGGCGAGGTCCGGGTCCGGCTGACCGGCTACAGCTCCCGCCGGACCGCACCGTCGGCCGTCGCCCCGTCAACCACCGCGCCCTCGGCCACCGCGCCGGCGGCCACCGCACCGCGCACCGGGGCACCCGTCGTCACGACCGGCGCACCCGCGGAACCGCAC
>NZ_MSJQ01000090.1 GCF_014596515.1 Streptomyces sp. CBMA156 | reverse complement strand
AGATTGCCCACGTGTTACTCACCCGTTCGCCACTGATCCACCCCGAAGGGCTTCACCGTTCGACTTGCATGTGTTAAGCACGCCGCCAGCGTTCGTCCTGAGCCAGGATCAAACTCTCCGTGAATGTCTTCCCGACAGTGCTTAATTAAAAGCGCCGGGTCCACACTCGCGTTGAGCGGCACGGCAACCACCGGAATAGGGTGATCCCGCGCACTGCGTCCTCGCTAGTGTTTGTTTCAAAAGGAATCTCCAACCCCAGGAAACCTGAGGCCGGGGATGTCAACATATCTGGCGTTGACTTTTGGCACGCTGTTGAGTTCTCAAGGAACGGACGCTTCCTTCGGACTGCCTTCCAGCAGACCCTCCGGGCTTCGTTCTTTCGTGTTTCAAGCTTATCAGACGTTTTCCGCTCCGTTTTCCGGAGTTTCATTCATCGGATTTGCTTTCCGCTTTGCCGCCCCGGTCTCCCGCGGCGACTCCGGAACTGTACGGTGACTGGCCCGCCACATGCAAATCGCCCCTGCCCGGGTTCCCGGGCAGGGGCGATCAGTGCCGATCAGAGCAGCTCAGGGCGGCTCACAGCCGGATCAGCGGACCTCGGTGATCTCCGGGCCGCGCGCGAACGGGTCGAGCGCAGTGCCGCCGAAGCGGCTGTCGCCCTCGCCCGCGGCGGCGGCCGCCCCGCCACCGTCGGCGACCATCTGGGCGTCCTCGGGAAGCTTCAGCACGATCGGGTCGCGGGGAGCCATCGGGGACTCGCCGCGCACGACGACCGTCTGGCGGAAGACCTGCTCCAGGATTCCGGCCATCTCCGGCTGCACCGCGGCCTGGCCGGAGATCACGCCGCGCAGGAACCAGCGCGGGCCGTCGCAGCCGACGAACCGCACCAGCTGCACGCCCTGGGTGCCGTCCGGCAGCTGCACCGGGACCTGAGCGCGGAGGTGCCAGCCGAGCGGGCCCTCCTCCTCCTCGATGAGACCGCCCTGCCCGGTGATGCCGCCGGCGATCTCCTCCCGGACCTCCCCCCAGATGCCCTCCGACTTCGGGGCCGCGAAGGCCTGGAGCTGGATGGCGCTGTTGCCGAGCACCAGGGTCGCCGCCACGATCGCGTCACCGGCGACCTCGACGCGCAGTTCCATGCCCTCGACACCCGGGACCAGCAGACCCCCGAGGTCGACTCGCCCCTCCTCGGGGTTCTCCAGTTCGGAGTGGTCCCACGGACCGTCGGGCCGGGGGGCCGGCGGCAGGCCGACCTTGTCGGCCTGGTCCAGCTCGGTCACGTTCTCGCTCTCGGCGGAACCTTCGACGTCATCGGCCGTCTCGTCGGCGCTGATGGCGTCGTCGGCGAGCTGCTCGACAGCGTCCTCGCTCTTCTGGCGACGACGGAACACGGTCACTGTCCTTCCCGGTCCAAGACCGATGCGAATACCTGCTCGGCTTCCTGCGAAGCCGCGGGCATGCTAGACCGCGGCGTGGCCGCCGGTCGACCCGAACCCGCCCTCGGCGCGTGCCGACCCAGGCAGCTCCTCCACCTCGTGGAAACGGGCCTTCTCGACCTGCTGGATCACCAGCTGGGCGATGCGGTCCCCTCGGCGGAAGCTGACCCCCTCGCGCGGGTCCAGATTGACGACGATCACCTTGATCTCTCCACGGTACCCGGCATCGACCGTCCCCGGGGCGTTCACGAGGGCAACGCCGCAACGAGCTGCCAGCCCGGAGCGGGGGTGGACGAAGGCCGCGTAACCGTCCGGCAGGGCGACGGCGATGCCGGTGGGCAGGACGGCCCGCTCACCGGGGGCCAGCTCCGCGTCGACGGTGGTGCGCAGATCGGCGCCGGCGTCCCCGGGCTGCGCGTAGGCGGGCAGCGGCAGCTCGGGATCGATGCGCTTGATCAGGACGTCCAGCTGCGGACGGGGGGTGTCGCTCAAGGGTTCACCTCAAAGGCTCGTGCGCGCTTCATCAGATCAGGGTCGTCGAGGACCTTCTCGATGTCCTCGGCACGACCGTGCGTGGTGAAGTGTTCCAGCTTCACCTGGACGAAGAGGGCCTGCGCGCGCACGGCGACCGGTCCTTCCGGGCCACCGATCCGCGCCTCGGCGGCGCTGTAGATCTTGCGGCCGTGCACACCGGTGACCCAGGCGCGCAGGTGCAGCACCGAGTCGACGGGCACCGGGCTGAGGAAGTCGGTCTCCAGCCGGCCGGTCACGGCGGGGGCGTGCAGCAGCCAGTTGAGCGTGCCGAGGGTCTCGTCCATGGCGGTGGTCAGCAGCCCGCCGTGGGCCAGGCCGGGGCCGCCCTGGTGGGCGTCGCGGATGGCGAACTCGGCGGTGACGTCGAGTCCCTCGCCGGCGACCGCGTCGATCCGCAGGCCTCCGGGGTGCTGCGGGCCGCAGCCGAAGCAGTGCTCGTAGTGGGAGCCGAGCCGGGTGCCGGGGGCGGGCGCCTGGGGGTGGCGCTCGGGCAGGACGGCGTCCGGCGGCGGGGTGGTCGGCGACGGCGGCAGCGCGGGCGCCGGCCGGTCGGTGGGGGTGGTGGGGGCTGTCGTACCGGTCACGGAGCCCAACCCTACCCAGGGGTAGAACGGCCTCCGGTGGGGGTGGCGTCCCGGGCCGGGCGTCAGGGCGCCCACAATGGAGGCATGTACGACGAACGCCTCACGGTGCCGCGTTCCTGGTGGCTGCTCCCGATCGCGGTGGGTCTCACGCTCGCGCTGATCCTGATCCGGGTCAGCGGTCCTGCCGCGCTGATCGGGCTGGTGGTCGGCATCGCCGCCGGCGCGGTCGCGATCAGCAGCTACGGCTCGGCCCGCATTCGCGTGGTCCAGGGCTCACTGGTGGCCGGCCCGGCCCGGATCCCGGTCGACGCGCTCGGCGGCGCGCAGGCGCTGAGCCCGGCCGAGGCCGCGGCCTGGCGCGGCCCCAAGGCCGATCCGCGCGCCTTCATGCTGCTGCGCAGCTACGTCCCGACGGCGCTTCGGGTCGAGGTGACCGACCCGGCCGACCCGACGCCGTACCTCTACCTGTCGACGCGCTCGCCGATGAAGCTGGCGGAGGCGCTGGAGGACGCCAGGCGCGGCGCCCGCACCTGAGGCCCCGGGCGGCCGGACCGCGGACGAGGACGAGCCGGACGGAAGTGGCCGGACAAACGGAGAGGGACGGTTCCGCTGCTGCGGGACCGTCCCTACGACTTTGTCCTGACCGATTCACCGGCCGACTCCGTCCTGCCGGGACCGTCCTGCCGGACGGTTCCCGGACCTGCCGTCCGGCCCCGCTGCCCGGGGCCGGAAGGAGCGGTGTGCCGGTCCCGCGGGCGCAGCCGCGGGCACCGGGCCCTGTCCGCCGCGGTGCTCAGGCGCCGCAGTCCCGGCAGATCGGGTTGCCGTTCTTCTCGCTGTAGAGCTGGCTGCGGTGGTGAACCAGGAAGCAGCTCATGCAGGTGAACTCGTCCGCCTGCTTGGGCAGCACTCGGACGGCGAGTTCCTCGTTCGAGAGGTCGGCGCCCGGGAGCTCCATGCCCTCGGCGGCGTCGAACTCGTCGACGTCGACAGAGCCGCCGCCCTTGTCGTTCCGCCGAGCCTTGAGCTCCTCGATGCTGTCTTCGTTGAGCTCGTCGTCAGTCTTGCGTGGGGTGTCGTAGTCGGTTGCCATTTGTCGCTCTCCCCCTCCGGGTTTGTGCGGTGTGTGCGGTATCTCCAGCGCACGTAACGCATGGGGGGCCGGTCTTGTGCCCGACCCGAGGCGGAGATTTTGCCTTACTTCAAGCCCTGTTACTCAATCGACACTCAGCCCGGGCTCCATCGGGGTGATCCCCGGGGCTGTGGAAGGCCTCACGCTGGGCCATCGTCGGCCCTCCTCAGCCCCGGCGAACCGGACACGCACAGTGAGCGTCGCGGGTGCGAACACTCGCCGAATCCCTTACCGGCCAGGGATGCCGACCGATCCCGCGGTCCGGTCCGAGTCCGAAATCCGGTCACGGACCGCGATCGGCACCCCTGATCAGGTGATCACTCTCCGAGGTTGCCCGAAATCGCGGAGCGACACGATGTGAGCTTGGTCACGTTCAGAATCTTCCTGGGCAAACCGCTGAAAATCCACCCACTCCGACCGTACGGCGCCGAGCCTCAGACCGCGCTCTTCCGAGCCGCGCGACGAGCCACGAGAGCGGCCTGGCGCTCCTCGAACTTCCGGGCCTGGCTGTCCAGCCCGTCCAGGAAGACGCCCAGTTCGTTCTGCGCCAGCAGGCCCTCGGGGCCGAGGCCGCCGATCTCCATCACCTTGAGGTGGCGCAGCACCGGCTGCAGCACGTCATCGTGGTGGATACGCAGGTTGTACACCCCGCCGAGGGCGATCTGCGCGGCGGCGCGCTCGAAGCCGGGGATGCCGTGGCCGGGCATCCGGAAGTCGGTGACCACGTCGGCGATGGCCCGCATGGCCTGGTCGGGGGCGATCTCCAGGGCGGCCTTCAGCAGGTTCCGGTAGAAGACCATGTGCAGGTTCTCGTCGTTGGCGATCTTCGCCAGCAGCTGCTCGCAGAGCGGGTCGCCGGCGTACTTGCCGGTGTTGCGGTGCGCGATGCGGGTGGCGAGCTCCTGGAAGGCCACGTAGGCGACCGACTGCAGCATGCTGTGCGCGTTGTCGGACTCGAAGCCCTCCGACATGTGGCTCATCCGGGCCCGCTCCAGCTCCACCGGGTCGACCGCCCGGGTGGCGAGCAGGTAGTCGCGAATGGCTATCCCGTGGCGGCCCTCCTCGGCCGTCCAGCGGTGCACCCAGGTGCCCCAGGCGCCCTCGCGGCCGAACATGGTCGCGATCTCGTGGTGGTAGCTCGGCAGGTTGTCCTCGGTCAGCAGGTTCACCACCAGCGACACCCGGCCCAGCGCGGTCACCTGGGACTGCTCCAGCGACCAGGCTTCGCCGCCCAGCACGCCGTCGAAGTCGCGGCCCTGGCTCCACGGGACGAACTCGTGGGGCATCCACTCCTTCGCCACCTCCAGGTGGCGGTTGAGTTCCTTCTCCACGACCTCCTCGAGGGCGAGGATCAGCCGCGCGTCGGTCCAGCCGCTCGCGACGAGTGAGGAGCTGCTCTGCACAGGGGCGATGGTCACGGTCTTGCTCCTGAGGGGACGGCACGCGCTGGGACGGGCGCGCTGGACGGGAACACGTCGTAGGAACCCGTCGACGGGGACCGCCGGCGGACTCACCTACGGTTGCGTAGGTTACGACACCGTAAGTTGCTCGGGCCGGAAAAGACAAGCCGCCCCCGCCAGGCCTTATGTCGTCTTGACGGGCCTGGCGGGGACGGCTGGAAACGGTCGCCTGCGGAAGGGGCGTTCGACCCTTACGGCGAGGGGAGGCGGACCCTCATGGTGAGGCCGCCACCGGCGCGCGGCGTGGCCTCGACGGTGCCGCCGTGGGCGCGCACCACCGAGCGGACGATGGACAGGCCGAGCCCGACCCCCTTGTCGCTGCGGGTGCGGTCGGCGCCCTTGACCCGGCGGAACGGCTCGAAGATGTGCTCCAGTTCGTACCCGGGCACCACCGGTCCCGTGTTGGAGACCACCAGCTCGCCGCCGCCGGGGACGGCCGTGGTGGCCAGCTCGACCCAGCCGCCCGCGGTGTTGTAGCGGACCGCGTTCTGCAACAGGTTGAGCGCGAGCCGCTCCAGCAGCACACCGTTGCCCGCGACCATGGCCGGGTCGAGCTTCGAGCGCAGCTCGACCTCGCGCTTGTCGGCCTCGCCCCTGGTCTGCTCCAGCGCCCTGGTGGCCACCTCGGACAGTTCCACCGGGCGCCGGTCGGTCAGCTCGTTCTCGCTGCGGGCGAGCAGCAGCAGGCCCTCGACCAGCTGCTCGCTGCGCTCGTTGGTGGCCAGCAGGGTCTTGCCCAGCTGCTGGAGGTCGGCCGAGACTCCCGGGTCGGAGAGCTGGACCTCCAGCAGGGTGCGGTTGATCGCCAGCGGCGTGCGCAGCTCGTGCGAGGCGTTGGCGACGAAGCGGCGCTGGGAGTCGAAGGAGCGGTCCAGCCGGTCCAGCATGTCGTCGAAGGTGTCGGCGAGCTCCTTGAGCTCGTCGTCCGGGCCGTCCAGCTCGATCCGGCGGTGCAGGTCGGAGGAGGCGACGTCACGCGCGGTGCGGGTGATCCGGCCGAGCGGGCGCAGCACCCGGCCGGCCATCGCGTAGCCGGCCGCGAAGGCGATCACGGCGAGGCAGACCAGGACGGTGAGCAGCTTGCGCAGCAGGGTGTTGAGCGCCGCGGCGGCCTGGATGGACCTGTTGTCGTTCAGCCACTGGTCGAGCCCGGCCTGGCTGGTGAGGCTCCGGCCGTCCGGCGTCAGCACCGAGATGCCGGGCCCGGTGAGCACCAGGTGAGGCTGGCCGACCTCCTGGAGGGACTGCCGGACGAAGAAGTACATCACCAGCAGCAGCACCACGCCGGCCATCAGGAACATCCCGCCGTACAGCAGGGTGAGCCGCATGCGGATGGTGGGGCGGAAGGGCAGCCAGGCGAGCAGGCCGTCACCGGGGACGTAGGTCTCGTGCTCGCGCGGCCGGGCCGGACGCGGTGGGTGCGCGGGCTTGGGCGGTACGGCACGCGGGCTGCCGGCGGGCGCGCCGGAGGGCCCGCCGGCCAGGGGCGGCGGGGTGGTCATGACGGTCCTCTCGGGGCGTCCGCCGGGGCGGGCGCTGGGTACGGCGGGAAATCCTCGGAGCGGATGCCGGAGGGGTGGTTTCCGGGGGGTGGTTTCCGGTCAGATCCGGTAGCCGGAGCCCGGCACGGTGATGATCACCGGCGGGTCGCCGAGCTTGCGGCGCAGCGTCATCACGGTGACGCGCACGACGTTGGTGAACGGGTCGGTGTGCTCGTCCCAGGCCTTCTCCAGCAGCTGCTCGGCGGAGACCACGGCGCCACCGGCCCGCATCAGCACCTCCAGGACGGCGAACTCCTTGGGGGCGAGCTGGACGGTGCGCCCCTCGCGGATCACCTCGCGGCGGCCGGGGTCGAGCGAGATGCCGGCCCGCTCCAGCACCGGGGGCAGCGGGACGGTCGCCCGGCGGCCCAGCGCCCTTACCCGGGCGACGAGTTCGCTGAAGGCGAACGGCTTCGGAAGGTAGTCGTCCGCGCCGATCTCCAGGCCCTCGACCCGGTCGCTGATGTCGCCGGAGGCGGTCAGCATGATCACCCGGGTGGCCAGGCCCTGCTCGACCACCTTGCGGCAGACGTCGTCCCCGTGGACCAGCGGAAGGTCGCGGTCCAGGACGACGACGTCGTAGTCGTTGACCGCGATGCGCTGGAGCGCGGCCTCCCCGTCGTACACCACGTCGACGGCCATCGCCTCGCGGCGCAGGCCGGTCGCGACGGCCTCGGCGAGCAGCTGCTCGTCCTCGACGACGAGAACCCGCACAGTCGTTGTCCCTTCTCCAGGCCGGCCCGGGAAGCGGACGCACGGCTCCGACGGTGCCTCCATCCTGCCTGGTCCGGCGGTAAAGCAGCGATAAGCTGCCCCTCGGGCAGGGGGCCTGAGTCCGCAGCGGTGACCGTTCGTGTCCGCACCACTCCGTTTGGACTGTGACGCGGGCAACTTTCTTCCGCCGGGAGGTTTCCCGGTCCCCGGTGCGGGGAGGACAGCTGCACACCCGCGATCTGGCTGACGGCCGATCGCACCCACCCGCCGTGCGTTCATCCGCGCCGGCCCTGGGGCTGGGACATCACCGGGAGCGGCCGAAGGTCGTCTCCGCGCCCGTCCGGAATTCACCACATTCCGGCCTGGGTGCTTTCACCGGCTGGACCTCCTCAGGGCGGAGAGCGCACGACCGTGCACGTCCGACACAGTAAGGGGGCCCGTATGGACGCCTTCAAGGCCGGAATCCTGCAGCGCATAGCCAACGCCGAGCAGGACCTGCACCGCGCGATCGAGGCCGGGGACGAGTTCCTCGCCGAGGTGGAGCAGTCCGAGCTGGACGACCTCCGCCGACTCGCCGCCGAGCACGGCGTGGACACGGTGCTGGAGCGCCACCGCACCGCTGCCTGATCCGTCCGGCACACCGACCCGTCGCCGGATCTCCGGCACCAGCGGCCCTGCGGGGGCCGTGCGAAACCCAGGCCCTGACATCCCCCGTATGTCAGGGCTCTTCGCATGTCCGGCCCCGCCCGCCCCCGGTCCCGGCGGCGGGCAGGGCAGCGGGCAGGGCGGCCGGAACCGGTCAGTCCTCCCAGGCACGCAGCGCGGCCAGGCGCTCCTGGAGCGGCTCGTACACCCCGGGGGCGGCGGCCACGGTCAGCTCGCCGTCCGGGCCGTGCCCGGGGCGGCCGCCGACCAGGGCGCCGGCCTCGGTGGCGATCAGACAGCCGGCCGCCCGGTCCCAGGGGGCGAGGCCGCGCTCGTAGTAGCCGTCCAGCCGCCCCGCGGCGACGTCGCACAGGTCCACCGCGGCCGCTCCGGCCCGGCGGATGTCCCGCACCTCGGGCATCAGCGCCAGCAGCACCTCGGCCTGCCGCACCCGCACCGGCTGGACGTAGTTGAAGCCGGTGGCGATCAGCGCCTGCCCCCAGGGCGGGGCCGGGCGGGCCGAGAGCGGGCTGCCGTCCAGGCGGGCCCCGCGGCCCAGGACGGCGTGGAACAGCTCCCCGCGGGCCGGGGCGTACACCACGCCGACGACCGCCCGGCCGTCCACCTCGGCGGCCACGCTGACCGCCCAGGAGGGCAGCCCGTAGAGGTAGTTGACCGTTCCGTCGAGCGGGTCCACGACCCAGCGCACCCCGCTGGTGCCCGGCCGCTCGGCGCCCTCCTCGCCGAGGTAGCCGTCCTCGGGGCGGCGGTCGGTGATCAGCTCCAGGACGAGCTTCTCGGAGGCGAGGTCCATCTCGGTGACCACGTCGACCGGGCTGCTCTTGGTGCCGGCCACGCCGAGGTCGGCGGGGCGGCCGTCGCGCAGCAGGGCGCCGGCCTGCCTGGCCGCGTCCAGGGCGACCTCCAGCAGGTCGTCGAGGAGCCGGTCGTCGGGCAGGGCGGGGGTGGGCACGGGGTTCTCCTCCGGGGCGACGGAACGGGCGGGCGGGGCGGGCGGACGAGCCGGGACGGGCGGGACGGGCCGACAGGGCGGACGGTCAGCGCTCGGCGACGGCCGGGCGCGGGGCGCGCGGGTTGGGGCAGCAGGCCACCGCGCACACGTCGTGGCCGGGGCCGAGGGCCCCGAGGGCGCAGCGGGTGACATCCTCGCCGCGCTCGGTGGCGGCCCGTTCCAGGACGAGTTCGCGCACCGCGGCGGTGAACCGGGGGTCGGCGCCGACGGTGGCCGCGCGCGCCACCGGCAGGCCGAGTTCGGCGGCCTTGGCGACGGCCTCGGTGTCGAGGTCGTACTTCACCTCCATATGGTCGGAGACGAAGCCGATCGGGACCATCACCACGGCCGGCGCGCCGTCGGCGTGCTGGGCCTCCAGGTGGTCGCAGATGTCGGGTTCCAGCCACGGGATGTGCGGAGCGCCGCTGCGGCTCTGGTACACCAGCTCCCACGGCCGGTCGGCCACGCCGGTGCGCTCGGCCACGGCGGCGGTGATCAGCCGGGCCACCTCCAGGTGCTGGGCGACGTACGCGCCGCCGGGCCGGCCGCGGGCCGGGTCGTCCGGGGCGCCGGAGGTCTCGGCCATGCCGTCCGGGATGGAGTGGGTGGTGAACGCCAGCCGGGCGCCGGGGCGGACGGCCTCGGGCAGCTCCGCCAGGGCGGCCAGGGTCGCGTCGATCATCGGCTCGACGAAGCCCGGGTGGTTGTGGAAGTGCCGCAGCTTGTCGACCCGCAGGGCCGGCACGCCCTCCTCGGCGAGCGCGGCCAGCGCGTCGGCCAGGTTCTCCCGGTACTGGCGGCAGCCCGAGTAGCCGGCGTAGGCGCTGGTGGCGAGCACGGCGATCCGGCGGTGGCCGTCGGCGGCCAGCTCCCGCAGGGTGTCGACCAGGTAGGGGGCCCAGTTCCGGTTGCCCCAGTAGACCGGCAGGTCCAGCCCGTGCTCGGCGAAGTCCTTGCGCAGCGCGGCGAGCAGCTCGCGGTTCTGTCCGTTGATCGGACTGATCCCGCCGAACATGAAGTAGTGCTTGCCCACCTCCTTCAGCCGCTCCTTCGGGATGCCACGGCCCCTGGTGACGTTCTCCAGGAACGGGACGACCTCCTCGGGGCCCTCGGGCCCGCCGAAGGAGAGCAGCAGCAGGGCGTCGTACGGGGCGGCGCCGTAGCGGGAGAGTTTGCGCGCGTCGGACATGGCACCGATCCTGCCACCGAGGGACCGGACGCCGTCACCGGGGCCGCGCCGGTGCCCGGAAAATACCGTTTGCCAAGATACGTAAGCTGTGTTTACCGGCCTTGTTCCTTACTCCCCCCGCCCGGAGCTCCCGTGCTGTCCAGCTACCGCCAGATATTCGCCTCCCCCGGCACTCTGGCCTTCTCCTCCACCGGCTTCGTCTCCCGACTGCCGATCTCCATGACCGGGATCGGCATCGTGACCATGCTGTCCCAGCTCAGAGGCTCCTACGGGGTGGCCGGCCTGGTCTCGGCCTGCCTCGCGGTCTCCGCCGCCGTCCTCGGCCCGCAGGTCTCCCGGCTGGTGGACCGGCACGGCCAGCGCAGGATCATCGTCCCCGCCATGGCGATCACCATCGTCGCCGTCACCGGCCTGCTGCTCTGCGCCCGGTTCGAGGCGCCGGACTGGACGCTGTTCGTCTTCGCCGCCGGCATGGGTGTGATGCCGAGCACCGGCGCGATGGTCCGCGCCCGCTGGGCCCACCTCTACCGCGAGGACACCGGCAAGCTCCACACCGCGTACTCCTTCGAGGCCGTGGTCGACGAGGTCTGCTTCATCGTCGGCCCGATCCTCTCCATCGGCCTGGCCACCTCCGTCTTCCCCGAGGCCGGCGTGCTGCTCGCCGGGATCTTCCTCGCCCTCGGCGTCCTGCTGTTCGCCGGGCAGCGCTCCACCGAGCCGCCGGTCCATCCGGCCGCCCGGCACCAGGGCGGCTCGGTCATCCGCAACGGCGGCCTCCAGACGCTGATCCTGACCTTCGTCGCCACCGGCGCGATCTTCGGCTCGGTCGAGGTGGTCACCGTCGCCTACGCCGAGACCCAGGGCCACAAGTCGATCTCCAGCGTGATCCTCGCCCTGTGGGCGCTCGGCTCCTGCCTGGCCGGGGTGGTCTTCGGGACCCTCAAGCTCGCCGGCTCGATGGCGACGCGCTTCCTCGTCGGCGTCCTGTTCATGGCGGTCAGCATGGTGCCGCTGCTGCTGGTCGCCCACACGGTGCACGGCGTCGGCGGGCTGGCCGTGGTCGGCGCCGCGCTGCTGGTCGCGGGCATCGCCATCTCCCCCACCCTGATCACCGCGATGGCCCTGGTCGAACGGCTCGTCCCGGCCGCCCAGCTGACCGAGGGCATGACCTGGACCACCACCGGCCTGGCTCTCGGCGTCGCGGCCGGCTCCTCGGCCGGCGGCTGGGTGATCGACGCCTCCGGCGCCGCCGCGGGCTACTGGGTGCCGCTGGCGGCCGGCCTGCTCGGGGTGGTCGCCGCCCTGGCCGGTCTGAGTCGGCTGCGCGCCGGACTGGCCGCCGGCACGCCCGACACGGCGGCGGCCGACGGGGTCGAACGACCCGTAGACGCCGAACGGTGAACTGACTAATCTCTCGCCCTACCCGCGGGGCTACCTGTGGGTAGGGCGGCCGCGCCGCCCCGGACCGCGCCGACCCGTTCGGCCACGGAGCAGAAGGCAGCGCACATGCCCCAGGCCAGTACCGCGACGCCCACCCGGTGGACCAACTGGGCCGGCAACCAGAGCGCCCGGCCCACCCGGGCCGCCGCCCCCGGCACCGTGGAGGAACTGGCCAAGGAGATCCTGCGGGCCGCCGAACAGGGCCGGACGGTCAAGGCGGTCGGCTCGGGACACTCCTTCACCTCGATCGCCTCGGCCGGCGACGGCGTCCAGATCCGCCCGCACGCGCTCACCGCGGTTCGCGGGATCGACCGCGAGGCCGGCACCATCACCGTCGAGTCCGGTCTCCCGCTGCACCGGCTCAACCGGGTCCTCGCCGCCGAGGGACTCTCGCTGACCAACATGGGCGACATCGAGGTCCAGACCGTGGCCGGCGCCACCAGCACCGGCACCCACGGCACCGGCCGCGACTCCGGCTCGCTGGCAGTCCAGATCCGCTCGCTGGAGATCGTCCTCGCCGACGGCACCGTCAGGCACTGCTCCCCCACCGAGAACCCCCGGCTCTTCCAGGGCGCCCGGCTCGGCCTCGGCGCCCTCGGCGTGATCACCGCGCTCACCTTCGGTGTCGAGCCGGCCTTCCTGCTCACCGCTCACGAGCAGCCGATGCGCTTCGACGAGGTGCTGGAGCGCCTGGACGACCTCACCGCCGTCAACGAGCACTTCGAGTTCTACTGGTTCCCGCACACCGACCGCTGCTCCACCAAGCGCAACAACCGCAGCCAGGGCCCGGCCGCCCCGCTGCCGCGGTTCAAGGAGTGGCTGGAGGACGACTTCCTCTCCAACACCGTCTGGGAGGGCGCCTGCCGGGTCGGCCGGCGCTTCCCCGGTTCGATCCCCTCGATCGCCGCGCTGGCCAGCCGGGCCTGGTCCGAGCGCAGCTTCACCGACACCGCGCACAGGGTGTTCACCAGCCCGCGCAAGGTCCGCTTCCTGGAGATGGAGTACGCGGTGCCGCGGGCGGCCGTCGGCGAGGTGCTGCGCGAGCTGAAGGCCCTGGTCGAACGCTCCGACTGGAAGGTCAGCTTCCCGGTCGAGGTGCGCTTCGCCCCCGCCGACGACCTCTGGCTCTCCACCGCCTCCGGCCGGGACAGCGCCTACATCGCCGTCCACCTCTACCGCGGCACCGCCGACCGGGGCTACTTCACCGGTGTCGAACAGCTGATGACCGCCCATCAGGGCCGGCCACACTGGGGCAAGCTGCACACCCGCGACGCCGGGTACCTGTCCGGCGTCTACCCGCGCTTCGGCGACTTCACCGCGCTGCGGGACGAGGTCGACCCGCAGCGCGTTTTCGGCAACGACTACCTGCGCCGGGTGCTGGGCGCCTAAGACGTGCGGGACGTCTCTTCGGCGGGCGGCGGCGGGGCCACCGGCACCTTCGCCGGTTCGTTCGCCGGATTGTTCGCCGGATTGTTCGCCGGATTGTTCGCCGGGTTGTTGCCCGGCGCCGACGGCGGCGGGGTCGCCTCGCCGGTCGGCTTCCCGCCGCCCGCCGACGGGGAGGAGCCGGCCGACGGGGTCGCGCCCGCACCCGCCGAGGGGGAGGCCGTTCCCGAGCCGGTGCTCGGCGGGCCGCTCGGCTCCCGGCTCGGCCGCGTGGTCGCCGACGGCGAGGCGCCGCCGGACGGGGTGGCGTCGGACGGCTTGGTGTCCCGGCCGTTCCGGTCGCCCGGGGCGGGCCGCTCCGACGGGGCGTCCTGCGGCTGGGAGGACTTGGGCGCCACCGAGCCGCCGAAGGAGGTGCCGTTGCCGGACTCGCCCTTGACCGTCGCCGACACCGGCTGCCCGGTGGCCAGCTCGAACGCCACGATCGGCGTCATCGCCACCACGAAGACCAGCCCTGACACCGCCGCGTACGTCTTCCAGCCCCACCGCCGACGCGCCCGGACGACCCGCGGTTCGTTCCACTCCGAGCTGATCACCGCGGGCCGCGCCGACGGCTCGGGCCCGGCGGGCGTCTGGCGCAGGGTGTTGGCGGTCTGGTTCGGCCCCCGGTCCACCACCTCGCGCAGCTGCTCACCGGTGCGCTTGAAGATGTGCTGGAACACCGCGCCGCCGGTGGTGGCCCCGATGCTCACCACGGCGGCGCCCAGGATCGTGCCGTACACCCCCAGTTCGGAGGCGAACAGCGCGCCCACCACCGTGGCCAGCGCACTCGCGGCGACCTGAGCCACACTCAGATCGATCCGCCTGCGCTCCTTCTTGGCCTTTCCGCCCTCGTCGGCGGGGCTCCGCTCCGGCATCGCCATCCCTCGGTCCATACGGCTGTTCTTCGAACAAGACACTCCATCTTGCCCAAAGAAGGACACAAGGGACGAAAATGCGGTTCTCCGGGCCCGGATTGTGTGAAGATGATCACCGTTCATTCGGTGGCGGTCCGCCATTAGGGGTGGGCGCTCTTGAGATTCCCGTGAATCGCGGGAGACTTGAGCGGCGAGCCGCCCCTCCGGATGCCACGAATGGAGTACTGTTCGTAAAGCCCGAGCCTTGGGTCGACTTGTCGACTGTGCCTACACCGGCAGCTTGACGAGGAGACACGGAGCGGGCACGCACGGCGACGCCCGTCCCGGACCGTCGCGTTCACTGCGCGTGCGAGGACGGCCGGGACACCCAGGCGCGACGTCGACGGATGGCGTGGCAAAAAGGCAACCGTGCCACAGCGGCGTGCACGGGCGTAAGCCCGACACGCCGGGGAACTCAGCAAGGTTGTGGCCAGTCGCGAGCGGGCAGGCCACACTCAGTACGGGAGCAGCGACGCAGGTGACGTCGGCAGGCACAACCCGGGAGGTAACCGTGCCCGAACTGCGGGTTGTGGCCGTGAGCAACGACGGCACACGACTGGTGCTCAAGGCTGCCGACAGCACGGAGTACACCCTTCCCATCGACGAGCGGCTGCGCGCCGCCATCCGTGGGGACCGGCCACGCCTCGGCCAGATCGAGATCGAGGTCGAGAGCCACCTGCGCCCCCGGGACATCCAGGCCCGGATACGAGCCGGTGCCTCCGCCGAGGAGGTCGCCCAGGCCGCCGGGATCTCCGTCGACCGCGTCCGCCGCTTCGAGGGGCCGGTGCTCGCCGAGCGCGCCTTCATGGCCGAGCGCGCCCGCAAGACCGCCATCCGCCGCAACGGCGAATCCCCCGGCCCGCAGCTCGGCGAGGCCGTGGCCGAGCGGCTCGCGCTGCGCGGCGCCGAGAAGGACACCGAACGCTGGGACTCCTGGCGGCGCGACGACGGCACCTGGGAGGTCATCCTCTCCTACCGGGCCGACGGCGAGGGCCGCAGCGCCTCCTGGACGTACGACCCGCCCCGGCGCCTGGTCCAGCCCAACGACGACGAGGCCCGCGCGCTGATCGGCGAGAACGTCGAGCGCGAGGAAGAGTCGATCTTCCCGTTCATCCCGCGGATCGCCCGGCTCCCCCAGGACCGGCCGCCCCGCCCGATGATCGACCGGCCCTCGGCCGACCGCATCATGTCGGCGCGCGAGGTCCGCGAGTCGCGGGAGGCCACCGCCGAGTCCAGGGACTCGCTGACCAGCCTGCTCGACGTGGTCCCCGCCTTCCGCGGCGACCTCGCCGTCGGTGGCCCGGCCCCGGTCGAACCGGTGCCCGCCGAGGTCGCCGAGGAGAGCGAGGAGACGGCCGCGGCGGCCGCCGCCGCACCCGCGGTCGGTGCCGGCTCCGCCTACGCCGACATCCTGATGCCGCGCGCCGTCGCCCCGCACCGCGAGCGCCTGGTCGGCACCACCGACCGGCAGGCCGAGGCGGACGGCGTCCGGCCCGGCCGCCGGGCCACCGTGCCCAGCTGGGACGAGATCGTCTTCGGCAGCCGGCGCAAGAAGCAGGAATAGCCGTAGCGGTACGTCGGAGGGGCGGGAGGCCTGGCCTCCCGCCCCTCCGACGTGTCCCGCCGGCTCAGCCCGGCTGCCCGGTGACCGCCACCGGGCGCGCCTCGTCGCTCGACCACTCGCTCCACGAGCCCGGGTACAGCGTGGCCGGCAGGCCCGCCACCTCCAGCGCCAGGATCTGGTGCGCCGCCGTCACGCCCGAACCGCAGTACACCGCGGTGTCCCGCTCCCCCGCGCCCAGCGCCCTGAACCGGGCGGCCAGTTCGGGCGCCGGCAGGAACCGGCCGTCCGGCCCCACGTTCCCGGCCGTCGGCGCCGAGACCGCGCCCGGGATGTGCCCGGCCCGCGGGTCGACCGGCTCGGTCTCGCCCCGGTAGCGCTCCCCGGAGCGGGCGTCCAGCAGCAGGTCGCCGCGCGCCCAGGCCGCGGCGCCGTCCGCGTCCACCGTCGGCAGCTGCCCCGGCGCCGGCTTGAAGTCGCCCTCCTCCGGTTCCGGCACCTCGGCCGTCACCGGCAGCCCGGCCGCCTCCCAGGCCGCGAACCCGCCGTCCAGCACCCGGACGTCCCGGTGCCCGGCCCAGCGCAGCAGCCACCACGCCCGGGCCGCCGCCATCGAGGCCGCGCCGTCGTACACCACGACCGGGCGCCGGGTGCTCACTCCGAAGCCGCGCATCGCCGCGCCGAACTCCTCCGGGTCCGGCAGCGGGTGACGGCCGCCCCGGCCGGGGGCGCCGGGCGGCGCGGCCAGGTCCCGGTCCAGCTCGACGAAATGGGCGCCGGGCAGGTGCCCGGCCCGGTACTCCTCGGCCGCGGTCGGGCCGCCGGGCGTGGCACCGACCAGCTGGTAGCGCACGTCCAACAGCACCGGCGGCAGCGCGGAGGCGAGCGCCTCCCGCAGTCCGGCCGCGGAGATCAGCGGAGAACCGTCGTTGTAGGTGGTGGTCATGGCGGCCATTGTCGCGCAGCCCGGCCGACTCGCCGCTCTTTGTGCGCTCTTTGCCGGACTTTCCGCGCGGCCCGAGGGTTGGGCGCCCGTCAGAGTGGAAGCATCACCCTCGCGCGCGAGGTTTCCGTGCGCCAACCACCCACGAGGAGGCCCGCATTGCCCGCGGTGGAACTCCGACTGGCCCAGGGCACGCCCTGCTGGGTCAGCCTGCTGACCGACGACCTGCCCGGCGCCCGCGCCTTCTACGGCGCCCTGCTCGGCTGGACGTACGCGCCCGGGCCCGGCCAGATCGGCGACTACGTCCGGGCCCGGCTGGACGGGGCACCGGTGGCCGGCCTCGGCGTCTCCACCGCCACCGGCTTCCCGGTGCAGTGGACGACCTACTTCGCCGTGGACGACGCCGACCGCACCGCCCAGCTGGTCCGCGCGTGCGGCGGGACGGTCGCCGTCGGACCGCTCCAGGCCGAGCGCGCCGGCCGGATGGCCATCGCCTCCGACGTCTCCGGCGCGGTCTTCGGACTCTGGCAGGGCGAGGAGCACCTCGGCCGGGAGGCCGGCCGTGAACCCGGCGGACCGGCCTGGGCCGAACTCCTCACCCCCGACGCACAGGGCGCCGCCGCCTTCTACTCCACCGTGCTCGACCGCCCGGTCCGCTCCGCCGCGGACGAGACCGCGCTGCTGGTGCACGGGCGTCCGGTCGCCGGCATCCGGCACCGCGCCGAGCTGCGCGGCCACCCGCCGCGCTGGCGCACCCACTTCGCGGTCGACGACGCCGACCTGACCGCCCGTCACGCCGTCGATCTCGGCGGCCGGATCCTGGTCGGACCGCACGACACCGCCCGCGGCCGGGCCGCCCGGCTGGCCGACCCGCAGGGCGGGCACTTCTCCGTCCTGGAGGTGCTTCCCCAGGAGTGCTGACCCGTGAAGCCAGGCGCGTCCGCCCTCAGACCTGCTGCTCCTCGAAGGGCAGCACGTCCGGGGAGAGCACCGAGGCACGCGCCGTCGCCGCGGTCAGCCGGCGGCGGTGGTGGCGGCGGCACAGCACCTCGTAGCCGACCTCGTCCCGGTCCACCGAGATGTCGCCGACCACCACCTGGGCGCCCTCGACCACCATCACCCCGCCGACGGTCCTGGCGTTGTGGGTGGCCCGCGCGCCGCACCAGCACAGCGCCTCGACCTGGAGCACCTCCACCCGGTCGGCCAGCTCGATCAGCCGCTGCGAGCCGGGGAACAGCCGGGTGCGGAAGTCGGTGGTGATGCCGAAGGTGTAGACGTCGATGTCCAGTTCGTCCACCACCCTGGCCAGCTGGTCGACCTGCTCGGCGGCGAAGAACTGCGCCTCGTCGCAGATCAGGTAGTCCACCCGGCCGCCGGCCGAGAGCCGCTGCACCACGTGCGCGTGGAAGTCGAAGTCGTCCGTCACCTCGACCGCGTCGGCGCGCAGGCCCAGCCGGCTGGAGATCGTCGCCGCGCCCGCCCGGTCGTTGCGGGTGAGGATCACGCCCCGTCGGCCGCGCGCCGCGTGGTTGTGGTCCATCTGCAGCGCCAGCGTCGACTTTCCGCAGTCCATCGTGCCCGAGAAGAACACCAGTTCAGCCATGGGTGGAGCAAGGGCCTTTCACATCAAGGGAGTTCGGACACAGAGGAGTCAGGTGCGCTGCGGGGCCCGGCTAGCCGCGGACTTCGAGCAACGGCACGAACTGCTCGACCGGGGTCATCGAACCGTGCAGACCGATCATCGCGGACTCGCCGGGCTCGTTGCGGGAGGCGACGATCGCGATGTCGTCGCGCGCCGCGGCCACCACGTCGCCGATCCGGGCGTACACCCGCTCGTCCACGGCCGGGCCGAACCAGCCGGCCTCGATCGCCTGGTCGCGGGTCGCCACCCACATCCGGTCGCCCAGCACCTCGCTCCAGACCGTGTGCACGTCGGCCGCGGCCCCGGGGACGGCGTACACGTGCCGGGCCCGGCCCTCGCCGCCGAGCAGGGCGACGCCGGCGCCCAGCTCCCAGTCCTCGTCGAAGTCGATCCGGTCCTCCGGGGCGATGTCGATCATGCCGTGGTCGGCCGTCACGTACATCGCCGAGCGCGGCGGCAGCTGCCCGGCCAGCCGGCGGGCCAGCCGGTCCACCGCGTCCAGCGTCATCCGCCACTCGTCCGAGTCCACCCCGAAGCGGTGGCCCGCGCCGTCCAGCTCGCTGACGTACGTGTACACCAGCGCCCGGTCGTGCTCGGCCAGCCAGGAGGCCGCCAGGTCCATCCGCTCCTCGCCCGTGGTGCGGCCGAGGAAGGTGCCGCCGGACAGCGCCACCTTGGTCAGCGGGGTCTGGGCGAACAGCGGGGACGAGACCTGCGCCGTCGCCACCCCGGCCTGGTGGGTCCGCTCGAAGACCGTCGGGTACGGCTGCCAGACGTGCGGCGCGGTGGGCGGCTGCCAGCGCAGCTGGTTCATCAGGTAGCCGGCGCCCGGCACCGCCACCGTGTACCCGGCCAGGCCGTGCAGGCCCGGCGGCGTACCGGTGCCGACCGAGGCCAGCGAGGTCGCCGTGGTGGACGGGAAGCCCGCGGTCAGCGGACGGCCGCTGCCGCCCATCGAACTCCCGGCGAGCGAGGACAGGAACGGCGCGTACTCGGGGTGGCGCAGCAGCAGCTCCCAGCCCAGGCCGTCCACCAGGAACACCACCACCCGGTCGGCCGGGGCGATGGGCAGCGTCGCGGTGAACCCCGGGACGCCGAGCCCCGCCGCCACCGAGGGCAGCAGGTCGCACAGCGAACCGCTGCCGTACGGGGGCGCGGGAGCCGCGGCGGGGTCAAGGATCTCGAAGGCGTCGTAGCCGTCGGCAGGAACGAAGGACATGGAACCGGATTCGTAGCGGGCGGAAACGGCGGCGATCAGACCCGCGGACCGTTGCTGATCGTCGCGTCGGACAGGGCCCGGGCGAACACCAGCGCCTGGGACACCGTCTCCGGGCCGTCACCGGCCTCACTCACCCGCAGCGAGAGGTCGTCGGCCGTGGCCGAGCCGGTGTAGCCGTGGTCCGCCTCGCAGTTCGGGTCGGAGCAGCCGGCCGGCTCCAGGTCCAGACGCTGCACCGCGCCCCAGCCGATCGTCAGCACCACCTCGCGCGGCAGCGTGCCGGGGGTGTACGTCTCCGGGTTCGCCACCATCCGGCTCACCACGACCGAGCCGATCCGGTCCAGCCGGACGCTCTCCGTCGACGTCGTCGCGAACGGCACCGCCGGGCTGCCCTCGGCGCCGGACTGCTCGTCGGTGTGGCTCACCACGAACCGGGTCGGGGTGAGCACCAGCACCGTCACGTGCCGGCGCACCTCGTTGGCGTCGAAGGTCGTCTCCTGGTGCACCAGGTAGGAGCTGATCGGCTCCGGGCCCACCGCGGACTCGACCGCCTCGGACACCAGGGCCGGGTAGTAGCCGCTGCGCTCGATCGCCGAGCGCAGGTCCTGAGTGGTGGTGGTACCGGTCTTCGCCATATCTCCATCCTGGCATGGTCCGCCGACGAAGCGGGCGGCACGGCGCCGAGCTTCGGACAACAGCGCCCGGGCAGGGCGCAACCAAGGAAGGTTACAGCGTGCTCATCGCGCGCGGGCCCAGATCGCTGCGGACCGGCAGGGGTGCGACCCGCACCCGCGCCCCCAGGATCGCCAGTCCGTGCGGGGCCACGACCACCGGTTCGAGATCCACCGAGGCGATCTCCGGCACGTCGTCCACCAGCTGCGACACCCGCAGCAGCAACTCCTCCAGGGCGCCGGTGTCCACCGCCTCGGCGCCGCGCCAGCCGAACAGCAGCGGCGCCGCCCGCACCTCCCTGATCAGCCCGGCGACGTCCTGGTCGGTGGCCGGAACCAGCCGGTGCGCCAGGTCGCCCAGCAGTTCGGCCGGTGCGCCGGCCAGGCCGAAGGAGAGGATCGCGCCGACCGCGGGGTCGACCGTGGCGGCTATCACGGTGTCCACGCCGCGCGGGGCCATCCGCTGGACCATCAGTCCGGCCTGGGCGGCGCCGCCGAGCAGCGCGTCCAGCTCGTGGTGGGCGCGGCGCAGGCCCGCCTCGTCGGTCAGGTCCAGCCGGACGCTGCCCAGGTCGGGGCGGTGGCGCAGGTGCGGGGCGGTCGCCTTGAGGGCCACCGGGTAGCCGAGTGCCCCGGCGGCCCTCACCGCGGTCTCCTCGTCCGGGGCGGGCATCGTCGGCGAGACGTCGATGCCGTAGCGGGCCAGCAGCTCCCTGGCCTGGGGCTCGGACAGGGTGATCCGGGCGCCGCCGGGCTGGGTGCGCGCGGCAGTCGCGGCCCTGGTGCTCAGCGCCTCCTCCACCAGCCGGCGGGCGCCGGGCTCGTCGATCCGGTCGAGTTCCGGGACGCGCGCCGTCTTCTCGGCCTCGGCGGTACGGCGGCGCCACTGCGCGTAGTGCACGGCGTGGGTGAGGGCGTTCACGGCCCGCTCGGGCGCCGCGTACGCGGGGATGCCGCCGGGGCGCAGCCGGGCCGGCAGGTCGGTCAGCGCCAGGTGGGTGAGCAGCAGCGGCTTGCCCAGTTCCCGGGCACGCTGTCCGGCTTCGAGCAGGGCCGCGGCGATCTCCGGGTCGTCCGAGCCCATCTCGGGGTCGTCCTCGGCGGTCAGCCGGCCGCCCATGAAGGCGTGCGCGGAGGTGCCGATCGGCGGGATCGCGACGGCGATCACCGCGTCCACGGCCGGGTCGGCGAGGGCGACGTCCAGGGCGATCCGGAAGTTCTCGCCGGTCGCGGCGGTGGTGAGGTCGACGGGGGTGCACGGGCGCAGGCCGGCGCTCAGCAGGGCGTCGTAGGTAAGCAGGCCGAGGGAGTCGGAGTTGCCGACCACCGCGACCCGGTCCCCCGTCGGCAGCGGCTGCTGGGCCAGCAGTTCGCCGGTGTCGTACAGCTCGGTGATGGTCGCGACCCGGGTGACGCCCGCCTGTTCGAACAGGGCGTCCACCGTGGCGTCGCGCAGGCCGGTGGCGGTGGCGGGGACGGCGTGGCCGGGCGGCAGGCTGCCGGTGTGCCGGGCGCCCTTGACCACCACGACCGGCTTGACGGCGGCGAGGCGCCGGGCGATCCGGGTGAACTTGCGGGGGTTGCCGAAGGACTCCAGGTACAGCAGCACCACCTGGGTGGCCTCGTCCTCGGCCCAGTACTGGAGGAAGTCGTTGCCGGAGACGTCGGCGCGGTTGCCGACCGAGGCGAAGGAGGAGACGCCGAGGCCGCGCTTGTGGGCGGCCTCCAGCAGGGCCACCCCGATCGCGCCGGACTGGCAGAAGATGCCGAAGCCGCCGCGGCCGGGCAGGCGCGGGGCGAGCGAGGCGTTCAGCGGACGCTGCGGGTCGGTGCTGATCAGGCCGAAGGCGTTCGGGCCGATCACCCGCATGCCGGCCGCGCGGGCCTGGCGGACCAGCGCGCGCTGCCGGTCCCGGCCCTCCAGGCCGGTCTCCGCGTAGCCGGCGGTGACCACCACCAGGCCCTGCACCCCGTGGGCGCCGCACTCGGCGACGGCGGCCGGGACGGCGCTCTCGGGGACGGCGATCACCGCGAGGTCCACCGGTCCCGGAATGTCCAGAACCGAACGGTGGACCGGGACGCCGTCCAGCTCGGTGCCGGGTCCGGCGTTGCGGTTCACCGCGTACACCGGGCGGTCGGCCGGGGCCTCGTCCCCCAGCAGGTCGCGCAGGATGGCCCGGCCGACGGTCTGCGGGGTGCGGGAGACGCCGATCACCGCCACCGAGCGGGGGGTGAGCAGCCGCTGCACCGAGCGCGCCTCGGCGCGGTGCTCGCGGGCGCGCATCACGGCGAGCGAACGGTCGGTCTGTTCGAGGTCGAAGTCCAGGTGCACCACGCCGTCGGCGAAGCTGCGGCGCTGGGTGTAGCCCGCGTCGGTGAAGACCTTCACCATCTTCCGGTTCTCCGGCAGCACCTCGGCCTGGAAGCGGCGGATGCCGCGCTCCTGGGCCACCGCCGCGATGTGTTCCAGCAGCGCGGAGGCCACGCCGCGGCCCTGGTGGGCGTCCTGTACCAGGAAGGCCACCTCGGCGTCGGTGCCGGTGTCGGACGGGCGGCCGTCGGCGTCGATCCGGTCGTACCGGACGGTGGCGATGAAGCGGTCCCCGACCACGACCGCGAGGCCCACCCGGTTCACGAAGTCGTGGTGGGTGAAGCGGCGGACGTCCTTGTCGGAGAGCCGCGGATAGGGGGCGAAGAACCGGAAGTACTTCGACTGGTCCGACACCTGCTCGTAGAACTCGACGAGCCGTCCGGCGTCGGCGGGCGTGATCGGCCGGATCCGGGCCGTGCCGCCGTCACGCAGCAGGATGTCCGCTTCCCAGTGCTGCGGATAGTCGGGCTGATCGAGGTTCGCCACCGCGGGGTCTTCCACATTCGTCAGGTTATCCGGCGGCGAGCCGAATGGCGTCGGGCGCGTGCTCGCGGCAGGGTGGGCAGGGTCGGCGACCGGGGTTTATGCCCCGAAAAGAAACAATCACAAGTCTTGAACGCAGCGGCTCCGAGGGGCTACCTGCGTGCAACACTGGTCTAGACAACACGGTCGTTTTCCCCCGCTCCCGGAGCGCGGCCGTGACCAGCTTCACCGGAAAGGCACGTCTCATGGCTGAGCGCCGCGTCACCATCGGTTGGGCCGAGGGCCTGCACGCCCGTCCCGCCTCCGTCTTCGTCCGGGCCGTCACGGCCACCGGTGTGCCGATCACCATCGCGAAGCCGGGCGGCAACCCGGTCAACGCCGCCTCCATGCTCGGCCTGCTCGCCCTGGGCGCCCAGGGCGGCGACGAGGTCATCCTCGCCTCCGACGCCGAGAACGCCGGCGACGCGCTCGACCGCCTCGCCAAGCTCGTCTCCGAGGGCCTCGACGAGCTCCCCGCCGCGGCCTGAGCCCTCGCAGCCACCCGATCGGGGTGCCACCGGATTTCCGAGTGGCACCCCGATCGGCGTTTCCGGTCGGCCCCGCACTGCGGCCGGCCGCGTCAGCCCTTGACGCAGACGACCTGCTTGAGGTGCGCGACCACCTCGACGAGGTCCTTCTGCTGCTCGATGACCTTCTCGATGTTCTTGTAGGCGCCCGGGATCTCGTCGACCACGCCGCCGTCCTTGCGGCACTCCACGCCCTTGGTCTGCTCGACCAGGTCCTGGGTGGTGAAGCGCTTCTTCGCGGCGTTGCGGCTCATCTTCCGGCCGGCGCCGTGCGAGGCGGAGTTGAACGCCGCCGCGTTGCCCAGGCCGCGGACGATGTAGGAGCCCGTCCCCATCGAGCCGGGGATGATCCCGAGGTCGCCGCTGCCGGCCCGGATCGCGCCCTTGCGGGTCACCAGCACGTCGACGCCGTCGTACGCCTCCTCCGCCACGTAGTTGTGGTGGCAGCTGATCACCTCGTCGAAGGCGACCTTCGACTTGGCGAACTCGCGCCGGACGACGCCCTGGAAGAGCGCCATCATGACCGCGCGGTTGCGCTTCGCGTACTCCTGCGCCCAGAACAGGTCCTGGCGGTAGGCGTTCATCTGCGGGGTGTCGGCGATGAACACCGCGAGGTCCTGGTCGATCAGGCCCTGGTTGTGCGGCAGCGAGCGGGCGACGCCCATGTGGTGCTCCGCCAGCTCCTTGCCGATGTTGCGGGAGCCGGAGTGCAGCATCAACCAGACCGCATTGGTCGTATCAACGCACAGTTCTATGAAGTGATTTCCTCCGCCGAGCGTGGCCATCTGCTGCATCGCCCGTTCCCGGCGCCACTTGACCGCCTCCGCCACCCCGTCGAAGCGCTGCCAGAAGTCATCCCAACCCGCCGCCCGGAAGCCGTACAGCCTGGTCGGGTCGACCGGGTCGCTGTGCAGGCCGCGGCCGACCGGGATGGCCTCCTCGATCTTGCGGCGCAGGCGGGACAGGTCGTCCGGGAGGTCCTCGGCGGTGAGCGAGGTCTTCACCGCGCTCATCCCGCAGCCGATGTCGACGCCGACCGCCGCCGGGCAGACCGCGCCCTTCATGGCGATGACGGAGCCGACGGTGGCACCCTTGCCCAGGTGGACGTCGGGCATCACGGCGAGGCCGTGCAGCCAGGGCAGGGAGCTGATGTTGCGCAGCTGCTGCATGGCCTGGCCCTCGACGGTGGCCGGGTCGGTCCACATCCGGATCGGCACCCGGACGCCGGGCACCTCGGTGTACGTCATGGTCGAACGACCTCCAGAGGTCGGGAAGTTCACGTGAGGAAGCTGCCGCGCGAGGAATCCCGGCGCGGCTCGGGGAAGTTCGGGAGTGCGGGCTCAGACGCCCGGGGCGACGGTGCAGGGGGTGTACGGCCTCGGGGAGCGTCGTCGTATCGCTTGCTCGACCCGCATGGTGACCGCCTCCCTTCCTTCGTCGCCGTTCGCACGTGCTGTGCGTCGGGGAACATCTATCCACGGAACGGGCGTGGCCCGCAACGGATTTAAAAACGCGTCCGGCCCGGCGGAGCGGGTGCTCCACCGGGCCGGACGGGGCTGCGGCAGGCGTCAGCCGACGACGGTGACCTCGCCGATGCCGAGCGCCCGCACGTCGTCGGCGATCACGGAGGCGTCGCCGACCAGGACGGTGACCAGGCGGTCCGGCGGGAAGGCCGCCACGACCGCCTCGGTGGCGGCGGCGGTGGGCAGTTCGGCGAGCCGCCGGTAGACCTCGGCCTGGTAGTCGTCCGGCAGGTACTGCTCGACCTGGTCGGCCAGGGTGCCGGCGACCGAGCCCGCGGTCTCGTACTTCAGCGGCGCGACGCCGACCAGGAACTGCACGGCCTCGTCGCGCTCGGCGTCGGTGAGGCCCTCGGTGCCGAGGGTGCGCAGGATGGTCCAGGTGTCGGCCAGCGCGGGCGCGGTGGAGGCGGTGTCCACCGAGCCGCTGATGGCGAGCAGCGAGCGTCCGCTGCCGTCGGCGGCCGAGCGCAGCGGCTGGGCGAAGGAGCGCACGCCGTAGGTGTAGCCCTTCTCCTCGCGCAGGACGCGGTCGAGCCGGGAGGTGAGGGTGCCGCCGAGGCAGTAGGTGCCGAGGGTCTGGGCGGCCCAGACCGGGTCGTGGCGGTCGGGCCCGATCCGGCCGATGAGCAGCTGGGTCTGGACGGAGCCGGGGCGGTCCACGATGACGACCCGGCCGCGGTCGTCGCCGGTGACCGGGGCGTGGACCGAGGGCTCGGCGGCGGTGCCGGTCCAGGTGCCGAGGGTGCTCTCCAGCAGGGCGGGCAGGTCGACGCCGGTGAGGTCGCCGACCACCACGACGGTGCTGGTCCCGGGGCGCACGTGGGCGTCGTAGAAGGCCTTGACGGCGGCGCGGTCGATCGACTTGACGGTGTCGGCGGTGCCGGCGCGGGGCCGGGAGAGCCTGTCGGCGGCGTCGAAGAGCTCGGCGTACAGGGCCTTGGCCGCGCGCCGGGCGGGGTTGGCCTGCTCGTGGACGATCTCGTCCAGGCGGTTGGCGACCAGCCGCTCGATCTCGGCCTCCGGCAGCGCGGGCGCGCGCAGGGCGTCGGCCAGCAGGGACAGACCGCGCTGGAGCCGGGAGGCCGGGACCTCCAGGGAGATCCGGATGCACGGGTGGTCGGCGTGCGCGTCGAGGGTGGCGCCGGCGCGCTCCAGCTCGGCGGCGAACTCCTCGGCGCTGAGGGTGTCGGTGCCCTCGCTGAAGGCGCGGGCGAGGATTCCCGCGATGCCGTCGAGGCCCTCGGGCTCGGCGGCGAGCGGGGCGTCGACGAGGACCTCGACGGCGACCAGCTGCTGACCGGGCCGGTGGCAGTGCAGGACGGTGATGCCGTTGCCGAGGGCGGCCCGCTCGGGGGCGGGGAAGTCCCAGGGGCTGGGCGTGCCCGGCTGGGGCTGGGGGTGGAAGGTCATGGCGGGGACGTAGTCGGTGCTCATACGGCGGCACCCTCCTCTTCGGAAGCGGCGTCGGAGTCGGCGTCGGTCTCGGCGGCGGTCGGCTCGTAGACGAGGACGGCCCGGTTGTCGGGGTGGAGCCTGGCCTTGGCGACGGCCTGGACCTCCTCGGCGGTGACGTCGAGGACCTTGGGGAGGGCGTCGTTGAGCAGCTTGGGGTCGCCGAACAGGACGGCGTAGCGGCACAGTTCGTCGGCGCGGCCGGCGACGGTGGTGAGCCGGTCGAGCCACTCGCGCTCGATCTGGGCCTGGGCGCGTTCGAGTTCCTCGGCCGTGGGGCCCTCGGCGGCGAAGCGGGCGAGCTCCTCGTCGACGGCGGTGCCGATCTGTTCGAGGGTGGCGTCGCCGGAGGTCTTGGCGTCGAGCCAGCCGAGGCTGGGGGCGCCGGCCAGGCGCAGCAGGCCGAAGCCGGCGGCGACGGCGGTGCGGTCGCGGCGGACCAGCCGGTTGTAGAGGCGGCTGGACTCGCCGCTGCCGAGGATGGTGAGGGCGAGGTCGGCGGCGTCGGCCTCGCGGGTGCCGTCGTGCGGGAGGCGGTAGGCGGCCATCAGGGCGCGGGAGGGGACGTCCTCGTGGACCTCCTCGCGGATCTCGCGGCCGATGGTCTCGGGGAGTTCGCCGGAGCGCGGGGGCTGCTTGCCGTCGTGCGCGGGGATGGAGCCGAAGTACTTCTCGACCCAGGCGACGGTCTGCTCGGGGTCGATGTCGCCGACCACGGAGAGGACCGCGTTGTTGGGCGCGTAGTACGTCCGGAAGAACGCGCGGGCGTCCTCCAGCGTGGCGGCGTCGAGGTCGGCCATGGAGCCGATCGGGGTGTGGTGGTACGGGTGGCCGTCGGGGAAGGAGAGCGCGGTGAGCTTCTCGAAGGCGGTGCCGTACGGCACGTTGTCGTAGCGCTGGCGGCGCTCGTTCTTGACGACGTCGCGCTGGTTCTCCATGGACGTCTCGTCGAGCGCGGCGAGCAGCGAGCCCATCCGGTCGGCCTCCAGCCAGAGGGCGAGCTCCAGCTGGTGGGCGGGCATGGTCTCGAAGTAGTTGGTGCGCTCGAAGCTGGTGGTGCCGTTGAGCGAGCCGCCGGCGCCCTGGACGAGCTCGAAGTGCCCGTTGTTGGAGACGTTGGCGGAGCCCTGGAACATCAGGTGCTCGAAGAGGTGGGCGAGGCCGGTGCGGCCCTTGACCTCGTGCCGGGAGCCCACGTCGTACCAGAGGCAGACGGCGGCGACCGGGGTGAGGTGGTCCTCGGAGAGGACGACACGCAGGCCGTTGGCCAGGCGGTGCTCGGTGATGGCGATGCCTCGGCTGGAGGCGGGGGCCGGGTTGGCCATGCGCTCGGGTCCTTCCCGTCGTCGATGTCGGGGGTTCGTGTGGCGTCCCCCATTGTGGTGCAACGTCCGGGAGTCGTGTTCGTGTCCGCGCGGACCGGGGCGTTCGCCAGGGGCGGAAGAGGGCCGCTGACCGGGACTGTCACCGCGAGGGTCCACAATGGGGGCGCCGCGCCCTGTCGACGGCGCCCGGTTGACGGGTCCGGTGACAGGTCGGCACCGAGACGACCGACGCCCGACCGAGACACAGCCAGCGACACGTAAGGGAGCCCCGCCGCGATGGCCCGCCGCAGTTCGCAGACCCCGCCGCCCGGAGACTTCGAGGAGCGGATCCTCGATGTCGACGTCGTGGACGAGATGCAGGGCTCCTTCCTGGAGTACGCCTACTCGGTGATCTACTCGCGTGCGCTGCCCGACGCGCGGGACGGCCTGAAGCCGGTGCACCGCCGGATCCTGTACCAGGCCAACGAGATGGGCTTGCGCCCCGAGCGCGGGCACGTGAAGTGCGCCCGCCTGGTGGGCGAGGTGATGGGCCGGCTGCACCCGCACGGCGACGCGTCGATCTACGACTCGGTCGTGCGCATGGCGCAGCCGTTCTCGATGCGGCTGCCGCTGATCGACGGGCACGGCAACTTCGGTTCGCTGGGCAACGACGACCCGCCGGCCGCGATGCGCTACACCGAGTCGCGGCTGACGGCCGCCTCGATGGCGATGGTGGAGTCGATCCACGAGGACACCGTCGACTTCGGCCCGAACTACGACGGCAGCGAGCAGGAGCCGATGGCGCTGCCGGCCGCGTTCCCGAACCTGCTGGTGAACGGCGCGACGGGCATCGCGGTGGGCATGGCGACGAACATGCCGCCGCACAACCTGTCCGAGGTGGTGGCGGCTGCCCGGCACCTGATCAAGCACCCGAACGCGGACCTGGACACGCTGATGCGGTTCGTGCCCGGTCCCGACCTGCCGACCGGCGGGCGGATCGTGGGCCTGTCGGGCATCAGGGACGCGTACGAGTCGGGCCGCGGCACGTTCAAGATCCGGGCGACGACGACGGTGGAGGCGGTGACGGCCCGCCGCAAGGGCATCGTGGTCACCGAGCTGCCGTACAACGTCGGCCCGGAGAAGGTCATCGCGAAGATCAAGGACCTGGTCAACGCGAAGAAGCTCCAGGGCATCGCGGACGTCAAGGACCTGACCGACCGCGAGCACGGGCTGCGGCTGGTCATCGAGGTGAAGAACGGCTTCGTGCCGGAGGCGCTGCTGGAGCAGCTGTACAAGCTGACGCCGATGGAGGAGACCTTCGGCATCAACAACGTGGCGCTGGTGGACGGGCAGCCACTGACGCTGGGGCTGAAGGAGCTGCTGGAGGTCTACGTCGACCACCGCTTCACCGTGGTGCGCCGGCGCAGCGACTTCCGCCGCCGCAAGCGGGAGGAGCGGCTGCACCTGGTCGAGGGCCTGCTGGTGGCCCTGCTCGACATCGACGAGGTCATCGCGATCATCCGGTCGAGTGACAACGCGCAGCAGGCGAAGGAGCGCCTGATGGAGCGCTTCTCGCTGTCGGAGACGCAGACCGCGTACATCCTGGACACCCCGCTGCGGCGGCTGACCCGCTTCGACCGGGTGGAGCTGGAGCAGGAGAAGGAGAAGCTGAACTCCGAGATCGCGGACCTGACCGAGATCCTGGAGTCGGACACCAAGCTGCGCAGCGTGGTCTCGTCCGAACTTGCCGCGGTGTCCAAGCAGTTCGGGACGGAGCGGCGCACGGTGCTGCTGGAGGCGGGGGCGGCGCCCGCGGCGGCGCTGACGGTGCCGCTGGAGGTCGCGGACGACCCGTGCCGGGTGCTGCTGTCCTCGACGGGCCTGCTGGCGCGGACGGCGGACGGGGAGCCGTTCGAGCTGTCGGAGAAGCGGGCGAAGCACGACGTGATCGTGTCGGCGGTGCACGCGACGGCGCGGGCTGACGTGGGCGTGGTGACGTCCGTCGGCCGGGTGCTGCGGCTGCCGGTGATCGACCTGCCGGCGCTGCCGCCGACGCCGTCGCCGACGCTGGCGGGCGGGGCCGCGGTGGGCGAGTTCCTGCGGCTGGAGGCCGGGGAACGGGTGCTGGCGCTGACCACGCTGGACGAGTCCTCGCCGGGGCTGGCGCTGGGCACCGCGCAGGGCGTGGTGAAGCGGGTGGTGCCGGAGTGGCCGGCGAACAAGGACGAGTTCGAGGTGATCGCCCTCAAGGAGGGTGACGAGCTGGTGGGCGCGATCGAACTGCGCACCGGCGAGGAGGACCTGGTCTTCATCGCCTCGGACGCCCAGCTGCTGCGCTACCCGGCGGGCCAGGTGCGTCCGCAGGGCCGCCCGGCGGGCGGCATGGCCGGCATCAAGCTGTCGGACGGCGCACGGGTGCTGTCCTTCACGGCGGTGGACCCGGCGGCGGACGCGGTGGTGGTCTCGGTGGCCACGGCCACGGACACGCTGTCCGACGGCGAGCAGACGTCCTGGAAGGTCACCCCGTTCGAGCAGTACCCGCGCAAGGGCCGCGCCACCGGCGGGGTGCGCTGCCAGCGCTTCCTGCGCGGCGAGGAGGGCCTGATCTTCGCCTGGGCCGGCGCCGCCCCGGCCCGTGCCGCCACCGCCAAGGGCGCCCCGGTCGACCTGCCCGAGCGCGACCCGCGCCGCGACGGCTCCGGCACCCCGGTCACCACCCCGATCGCGGTGGTCGCCGGCCCGGCGTAACGGCGCTCGTCCGAGCGGAGGGGTACCGGATGGTTCCGGTACCCCTCCGCTTTTTCGTGCCCGTCCGACCGGGAATCCGGAACGGTGATCTCCAATTCCCGGCCATGGCGCAAACTTTGCCCACCCATGGGTTAGGTTCTTCGAACAGGTGCTCCACAGCGCGTCATCATCCGTTGGGGGACGGGCAATTGGCCGAAGAGTTCAAGATCGACATGAGCCGGATGAAGACCGTGTCCAAACAACTCGACGAATGCGGCAACCGCATGGGGGCGGTCGCCAAGAGCCTCGAGAACCTCGGCAAGGGCAGGCAGTTGGGCACCGAACGGCTCGACGCCGCGTGCAAGGGCTTCGAGGACCACTGGCACGGCGGCATCGGCCGGATGGCCAAGCTCGCCCACGGCCTGCGCGAAGGCCTGGACGCATCGCTCGACAACTACGGGGAGAACGAGAAGGGCACCGCCAAGGGCCTCGGCGCGACCTGAACCGACCAGCAGGGGACTGGACTTCCACCATGAGTGACAAGAACTGGCCGGGCCTCGGCTTCTGCCCGGCCCCGGGTGACCTTCCGGCCATCGCCAAGATGTACGCGGACGTCGACGCCGTCGCCCGCGAACTGGAGGATCTGCGGCACGCCCTCGCCGATCTCGGCTCCGAGGGCAGCGCCTGGCAGGGCGAGGCGGCCCGCAACTTCGCGGGCAAGCTCGGCGAGCTGCCCAAGTACCTCACCCAGGGCCACGAATCGATGGCCGCCTGCTCGCGAGCCCTCAAGGCCTGGCACACCCAGCTCACCGGCCTGCTCGCCTCCGGCCGGACGATGGAGGCCCAGGCGGTCGAGCTGCGCTCCCGAGTGGGCGACACGAACGTCCAACTCGACGCTTTGGGGAAGGCCCTGGACGCCTCCGCGCAGTCCGCCGACGCGGCGGCCCAGACGAAGGCCAAGGCCGACTTCGAGGCCAAACTCCAGGCCCAGCAGCAGCTCGTGCACCAGCTCGACGAGCTGATCGCGAGCGGCCACAAGCAGCTGTCCGACCACAAGAACAAGGCCGAGGCCGCCGCCCGGGCGATCCAGGAGGCGTCACGGCACCACCCGCCGGACCCGGACTTCCTCAAGCGGATGCTGGACAAGGTGGAGCACGCCTGGCAGAAGTCGGTGGACTTCCTGGCCGACCATGCGGACGACCTGTCCAGGCTCTCAGCCGTGCTGGCGATCGCCGCGCTGGCGATTCCCGTGGCCGGCCCGCTGCTGGGGGCTGCGGCCGTGCTGACCAGCGCGGCCGCGATGGCCGGGCACTGGGTCGGCAAGAACCGCGGTATGGACGTCTCCTGGGGGAAGATCGGGATGGACGCGCTCGGGGTGGTTCCCGGCTGGGGTGCCATCAAGGGCTTCGCCACCGCCGGAAAGACGATCACTAAGGTTCAGGGCGTCGGTGTCGTCGACAAGGTGGTCAAGGCTCCGATCACGAACGTGAAGACAGCGGTGGCGGCCGAGGGGGCCGGTGCTGCCGAACGCACCTCGGCCGCCGGTGCAGGCCTGCTCGAGAAGACCATGAACCCGGTGTCGACCAAGAGCATCGTCCAAGGGCTTGAGAAAGCGGGCGTCAAGGTGGATCCCCGCGCGGTCACGATCACGAACAAGGTGAACGGGATTGCCTACGGCTACTACAAGGAAGACCAGAAGGAGAAGGCCCGGGAGTCACACGTCGAGGCGCCGGGACCGCTTCCGAAGCCCGCGTACCGACCGGCGTCGGCGCCGTTCCTGAACGCCGTCGGCTGAGCGGGGAGACTCATGGTCAAGGACCTCCATGTGACCCTCCCTGTCTCGGGTGGGCAGCTCGCATCCGTACCCGAGATAGCCGAGGCGGCGCGGCGAGCCGAGGCCCTGTACGGGGTCAGCCTGCTGAACGACGACGTGGCCCGCAATGTGGTGATCAAGCACCTTCGGAAGCGGGGGCAACAGGACTGGTACACCGAACCGGGCTGCCTGTTGATCCTCGGCGGGATCGTGGTGGCCGGGTACATCGGCTATTCGATGGAATCGCCGGTGTCGGCCCAACAGGTGGCCGGCATGGTGGCGGCGATCCTGGCGATCCCGGCCGGAATCGTGCTCGGGCTGTGGGGTGAGGGCCGCAACTCGGACAAGCAGGCCGCCTCGGTGCACTTCACCGCGTACATCGGCCTGCTCAACCAGGCCCAGCGTGCGGGGTTGACGTTCCAGATTCCCACGGAGTGGGGCGCCGATGCCGATCGGGCCTCGTGGGAGCTGGGCACCAAGGCCGCTCCAGCGCCGCAGCCGCCGTCCGCCCCGACCGTGTATCCGACCGGTCCGGACCCTCGCACCGCTCCGGTGCCCCCGCCGACCGTCGCGGCACAGCCCGGCTCGTGGTGGCCGGCCGACGCCGTGATCGACCCCAAGTTCCCGGTGCTGCCGCCCGCCGTACTCGCACGGCATTGGACTCTGGCCGCCCGTGCCCGTGCACTCGGCGCTCCTTATGGTCTCGACTTCCTGGACGAACAGGTGGTCCGGGGATTGCTGACCGCACAACAGCGCACCGTCCGACGGAAATTGGTGTGGGCCAATGTCTCCGCCCTGGTCCTCGTCGCGGCCACGATGGTCGGCGTTCTCGGCTCGGACTTCGCCGATCCCGTGCACCGCCGACAGTTCATCTTCGCCATCGGTGGCCTGGTGGCCGTCGGTGCGCTCGCCGCCATCCCCGCTCTGAGGGCGCACCGGACCTGGCGCCGCTCCGGCCTGCGCGATCACGCCGACGCCTACCTCGACCTGCTCATCGAAGCCCGTGCGTACGGCGTCCCGGTCCCCGTCCCGCCGGCCTGGCTGGACGTCCGCAACCGGATCCGCAAGCCCTCATGACCCCCGTGGAAGGTCCGATGTCCGGCACCCCGACAGCACACCTCCCCGCTCCCGCCGAGGACGCCCGGCTCCAGATCCGCTTCGTCGTCCCGCCCGCCTTCCACGAGATCCCGGTGTTCGGCACCGAGGACCAGGTGGCCGAGGAGCTCTGGGAGCTGGTCTGCGAGGTCCTGGCCTCCGAACCGGACGAGACGCGGGTGCGCTGGGCGGTGGCGCTGGCCGGGCTGATCCCGCCGATGGCCGAGGCCGGGGTGATCCACGCCGGGATGTGCCTGGTGGACGTGGACGGCCGCCCGAGCACGGCCTCGATCGTGGCCTCGGTGTGCCCGTTGGTCGGGACGGACCACGCGGGCGCGGTGGACTTCCTGCTCACCCGGCTGGCCCGGTCCCGTCCGGAGGCGGAGGTGACGGCGATCGAGCTGCCGGCCGGGCGCGCGGCGGCGGTGATCGACGCCGTGGCGACGTCGCTCGACGGTGGACCGACCCCGCTCGACGGCATGGCGGTCCCGCTTCACGACGGGGTGCTGACCACCTCGGTGATCCAGGTGCACCTGCCGCTGCCGAACGAGTCCCAGCTGCTCTCGCTGGAGCTGAGCACCCCGTGCCCCGAGGACTGGGAGCTGTACTCGGAGCTGTTCGCGGACGTCGTGCGCAGCATCCACCTGGAGTTCGCCGACCTCCCGACCGTCTCCGAGGCGCTGTACGGACCGCTGGAGGAGCCGGTGGCCGAGGCGATGGGGCAGCGGGTGAAGGCCGCTTTCGGCTGATCGGGTGAGGGTAGCCTTGCCAAGGTGAGCACCTGTGCGACTGTGTCGCGTGAACTTTCGGAGCCACTGGCCGCGACGGCGGCGGTGGCGAGCACCTGGCTGCTGGTGGAGCAGAACGGTCCGTGGGGCGCGAAGGCGCTGGGTGAGAGCCACCTGGACGCGGCGGTCGGGCGGGCGCTGGAGACGGCCGCGGCCGGGACGGGTGTGCGGGTCGCGCTGATCCGGCGGCCGGGGCGGCACGCCGACTGCCTGCCGACTCCCCGCCACGAGGTGATCGTGGCGCACACGGTGCCGGGCCGTGGCTGGGTGCGCCGGGCGGCGGTGGCGGATCCCGCGGAGCTGCTGGGGCTGGACTTCGCGGCGCTGGGCGCCGGTGACCGCACCGGCTTCGGGGCGGAGCACGTCGGCGGCCCGGTGGCGCTGGTGTGCACCAACGGGCGGCGGGACCGCTGTTGCGCGCTGCTGGGCCGGCCGCTCGCGGCGGAGCTGGCGGCGGCCGGGCACAGCGAGGTGTGGGAGGTCACTCATCTGGGCGGGCACCGCTTCTCCCCCACGATGCTGGTGCTGCCGTACGGCTACGCGTACGGGCGGCTGACGCCGGAAACCGCCAAGGAGGTGCTGGCGGCGACGGCGGCCGGGCACGTGGTGCCGGAGTGGTCGCGCGGCTGCTCGGGCTGGGAGCGTCCGGGCCAGGCCGCCGAGCACGCGGTGCGGCTGGCCACCGGCGAGACCGCGGCGGACGTGCTGACGCTGGCCCAGCGGCCGGACGGCGAGGGCCGCTGGCTGGTGGGGGTGCTGCACCGGGACGGCCGGTCCTGGGAGGTGGACGTGATCGAGACGGTCAGCGAGCCGGCGCGTCCGGAGAGTTGCGGCAAGGCGGCGGGGACACCGTCGCGGATGGCGGCGCTCTCCGTCCGGGGGCTCTGAACACCGGCCCCCTGACGTGGCACGGCCCCGCGCCCGTGGGGGTGAGCGCGGGACCGCTGCCGCCGGGGCTCAGCCGGCGGCCTTGGCGACGAACTCCGTGGTGTAGGTCTTCGACAGGTCGATCGACCCCTCCTTGCCCTTCACGTCCGGGTGGAACGCGGCGAGCACCGAGAGCACCGTCTTCGGCCCGTCGGCCGGCATCACGCCGTCCGTGGTGAACATCGGCAGCGTCGCCCCGATCGCCGCCGCGTACTGCCCGGCGCCGCCCTGCCCGTAGTCGGCGGGCATCTTCGCGGCGATCTCCTCGGGGCTGTGGGTGGACATCCACCTGAGGGTCTTCACGAAGGCGTCGGCGAGCTTCTGGGTGGTGTCCCTGTTCTTCTCCACCCAGTCGGTGTTCATGTACAGCGAGGACGACGGGTACAGGCCGCCGAGCGCCTCGCGCGAGCCCTCGGGGGTGCGCATGTCGTACAGGACCTTGCCGAGGCCCTTGTCCAGGAGGTTGGCTACGGTCGGGTCCGTGGTCATCCCGGCGTCGATGCTGCCCTGCTGGAGCGCGGCGATGAAGGTCTGGCCGGCGCCGACCGCGATCGGGCTGAACTCGCTGACGGCGGTGCCGTTCTTGACCGCGAGGTACTTGGTGAGGAAGTCGGTCGAGGAGCCGATGCTGGTGACGCCGAGCTTCTTGCCCTTGAAGTCGGCGCCGGACCTGATGGCGTCGGCCTGCTTGGTGGAGACCACCTCGACCTCGCCGGGGGCCTGGGCGAACTGCACCACGGACTCGACCTTCTTGCCCTTGGCCTGGAGGTCGATGGTGTGGTCGTAGAAGCCGACCGCGCCCTGGACGTCCCCGGCGAGCAGCGCGGTGGTGGCGTTGACGCCGGCCGGCTCGGTCATCAGCTCGACGTTGACGCCGGCCTCGGCGAAGAAGCCGAGCCGCTGGGTGAGCATCGCGGGCAGGTAGATGACCTTGTCCAGGCCGCCGACCATGATCTTGACCTTGGGTCCGTCGACCTGCTGCCCGGCGGGGGCGGCGCCGTGGCCGGCGGTGGCGGCGTCGTTGGCGCAGGCGGAGAGCGGGAGGAGCAGGACGGCGGCGAGGGCGGCGGCAACTGATCTGCGCATGGGTGGGGGTGCCTCTCTCTTCTTACGGCAGGGGGGAGTTCAGCGGCCGTCGCCCGCGTCGGCGGGCTTCCAGCGGAACAGCTTCTTCTCGGCGAAGGTCAGCAGCCCCTCGGTGAGCAGCGCGACGACGGCGAGGATGGTCATGGCGGCGTACACCCCGGCCGCGTTGAAGGTGCCCTGAGCAGCGGCGACGAGCAGCCCGAGGCCCTTGGTGGCGCCGATGTACTCGCCGACGATGGCGCCGATCAGCGCGAAGCCGAAGCTCACGTGCAGGCTGGTGAAGATCCAGGTGGTGGCAGCGGGGATGACCACCTGGAGGGTGACCCTGCGGTTGTCGGCACCCAGGATGCGGGCGTTGGCGACGAGGTTGCGGTCCACCTCGCGGGCGCCCTGGAAGGCGTTGAAGAACACCGGGAAGAACACCAGCACCACGGCGGAGGCGACCTTGGACGCCGGTCCCAGGCCGAACCAGATCAGGAAGATCGGCGCGAGCACGATCCTCGGGATGGCGTTGAGCACCTTGATGTACGGTCCGAACACGTCGGCCAGGAAGCGGATCCGGCCGAGCGCGATGCCCAGCAGCACGCCGCCGACCACGCCGAGCACCCACCCGGTGAGGGCCTCGTAGAGGGTGTAGCCGATCTGCTCGCCGAGTGATCCCTGCGCGGTGCCATGGGTGATCCACTGCCAGATCTGGTCCCAGATCCTCGACGGCTGCGAGAAGTTGAACGGGTCGATGACGTCCGTGCGGGCGCACACCTCCCAGAGGCCGAGGAAGGCGAGCAGCACCGCGACCCGGGCTCCGAAGACGACCAGCCTCCGGTGGCGGGCGGCCCGTTCGCGGGCCTCGGTCCTCGTGGTGGCGGCCTGGGGCTTCCCGGCGACGGGCGACCCGGGCGCGGCACCGGCACCGGCACCGGCACCAGATTCTGCTCCGGCTCCGGACGGGGACTCGGACGCGGACTCGGACGCGGTCTCAAGCGGCATGACCCGCTCCTCTCTCCCGGGTGATGCGCACCTCTTCGCCGAGCGAGGCCCAGATCTCGCGGTACAGCTCGACGAACCTCGGTTCCAGCCGGACGGCCTCCACCGTGCGCGGGCGCGGCAGGTCGACGGTGAAGATCTCCTTGACGGTGGCCGGTCCCGCCGTCATCACCACGACCCGGTCGGCGAGCGCGATGGCCTCGTCCAGGTCATGGGTGACGAAGACGACCGAGGCCGCGTTCCTGGCGGAACTCGTACCCGCCCACAGCTCCAGCAGCTGGTCCGACATCAGGGCGCGGGTCTGCACGTCCAGTGCCGAGAAGGGCTCGTCCATCAGCAGGATCGCCGGGTCGTTGACGAAGGTCTGGGCGAGCGCGACGCGCTTGCGCATGCCGCCGGACAGCTGGTGCGGGTAGCGGTCCTCGAAGGCGGCCAGGCCGACCCGGCCGAGCCAGTCCCTGGCCCGGTCGCGGGCCTCGGCGGCCGGTACGCCGCGGAACCGCGGGCCGGCCATCACGTTGGACAGGACGGTGCGCCAGGGGAAGACGGCGTCCTGCTGGAAGACGAACCCCACCTTGGGGTCGATCCCGCTCACGGGCTCGCCGTACACCCTGACCTCGCCCTCGGTGGGCTCCTCCAGGCCGCTGACCAGGGTCAGCGTGGTGGACTTGCCGCAGCCGGTGGGGCCGACGACGGCGACGAACTCGCCCTGGGCGACGGTCAGATCGAGGTCGCGGACGGCGGTGTGCAACGCCCCCGAGGGGGTGCGGAAGCGTTTCGTCGCGCCGGTCAGCTCGATCGCCGGGGTGTCTGTCATGCAATCCTCCCGGGTCTGTGCTTGCCCCGGAAAGGTAGGAGCGGGAGCTGCCCCGGCGGGAGCCTTCTTCGCGTAGTGCGACTTCTCCTCATAGAGGGGTGTTCTGCTCGTTTTGCTTCCGCTACAACTGCGGGGACGCGGCTGACAGAAGCACCCCGGAAACATAAGGTGTCCCGACCCCCACCGAAGGCGCCCCGGCCTCCCCCGCCGAAAGCGCCCCGACCACCAGCCTCCCCCGCCGAAAAGCACCCCGTCCGTCGTCCACCCCCGCCGACGGCGCCCGATCCCCCGCAGCCCCCGAGAGGAGGCCCGGTTGAAGCTCCCCCACTGGCCCCGCCGGGTCTTCGCCCAGCTGCTGCTGAGCCAGACCGTCGTCACCGTCGGCGTCACCACCGTGACCGCCGGGCTGTTCCTCGCCCCGGTGAGCAGCGAGCTGGACCACGACGCGATGCAGCGGGCGCTGTCGATCGCCCAGGCCACCGCCGCCGACGAGAGCATCGCCCGGGCCGCGGCCGGCCGCGACGTGGTGGCCGCGCAGCGCAACGCCGAGCAGATCCGGCTGGCCACCGGCGCCACCTTCGTGGTGGTCACCGACCTGGACGGCATCCGGCTCTCGCACACCGACCCGGGCCGGATCGGCCTGCGGGTCAGCACCGACCCGGAGCCGGCCCTCAGCGGTCGCAGCGTCACCGCCATCCAGGAGGGCACCCTGGGCCGCACCGCCCGCGGCAAGGTGCCGCTGCGGATGGCGGACGGCCGGATCGTCGGCGAGGTGTCGGTCGGCATCAGCGACGACTCGATCCGCCGCCGGCTGCTGAAGATGCTCACCGGCATCCTGCTCTGCGCCGGGGCCGGTCTGGCCGCGGGGACGCTCGCCACCCTCCTGCTGGCCCGCCGCCTCAAGCGCCGCACCCACAACATCGCGCTGGCCGACATCTCGGCGCTCCTGGTCGAACGGGAGGCGATGCTGCACGGCATCCGCGAGGGCATGGTGGCACTGGACGAGCGCGGCCGGATCCGGCTGGCCAACGACGAGGCCCTGCGGCTGCTCGGGCTGCCCGAGGACTGCGCCGGCCGGCCGATCGACGCGGTGCTGCCGCCCGGCCGGCTGGCGGACGTGCTCTCCGGGCGGATCACCGGCGCCGACCTGCCGGCCGTCCGGGACGACCGGGTGCTGGTGGTGAACCGGACGGCCACGCCCGAGGGCGGCGCGGTGGTGACCCTGCGCGACCGCACCGAGCTGGAGTCGCTGGTCCGCGAGCTGGACACCACCCGCAGCCTGACCGAGGCGCTGCGGGCCCAGGACCACGAGCACGCCAACCGGATGCACACCCTGCTGGGCCTGCTGGAGCTGGGCCGCCACGAGCAGGCGGTGGCGTTCATCTCGGAACAGTCGGGCTCGCACGCCGTGATCGCCGCGCGGATCGCCGAGCAGGTGCAGGACCCGCACGTCGCCGCGCTGCTGGCGGGCAAGACCGCGGTGGCGGGCGAGCGCGGGGTGCGGCTGGCGCTGGCCCCGGCGGCGCACCTGCCGGACACGGTGGTGGACGCCAGGGCCCTGGTGACGGTGCTCGGCAACCTGATCGACAACGCGGTGGACGCGCTGGCCGCAGGCGGCGGGGGCCGGGTCGAGGTGAGCCTGGCGGCGGCCGGCCCGACCCTGCTGCTCCAGGTCGCGGACAGCGGGCCCGGCGTGCCGGAGGACCTGCGCGAGCAGGTCTTCGAAGAGGGGTGGACCAGCAAGGACGCGCCCGCGCACCGTCCGCGCGGGCTGGGGCTGGCGATGGTGCGGCGGCTGGTCGAGCGGACCGGCGGCCGGATCGTGCTCGACACCGGGCCGCTCGGCGGCGCCCGGTTCACCGTCGAGCTGCCCGAGGCCCTGCTCACCACTCGGCTCGTGGAGGCGTGATGATCGACGTACTCGTGGTGGACGACGACTTCCGGGTCGCCGACGTGCACGCCGCCTACGTGGCCAAGGTCCCCGGGTTCCGGGTGACCGGCACCGCGCACTCGGCCGCGGAGGCGCTGGCCGCCCTGGAGCGCCGCCCGGTGGACCTGCTGCTGCTCGACCACCACCTGCCCGACGAGACCGGTCTGGCCCTGGTGCGCCGGCTGCGGGACCGCCAGGTCGCCTGCGACGTGATGATGGTGACGGCCGCCCGGGACGTCTCGACGGTGCACGCCGCGATGCAGCACGGCGCGCTCCAGTACCTGGTCAAGCCGTTCACCTTCGCCGGGCTGCGGGAGAAGCTGGTGGCGTACGCGCAGCTGCGGCACGCGCTCGCCGCCCCGGCCAGGGAGGCCGGGCAGGACGAGGTGGACCGGCTGTTCGCGACCCTGCGCAGCGCCGCCGCCCCGGCCGGGACGCTCCCCAAGGGCCACTCGGCGCCCACCACCGACCTGGTGCTCGGCGTGCTGCGCCGGGCCGGACGGCCGCTGTCCGCCCAGGAGGTCGCCGACGCCACCGGGCTGAGCCGCTCCACCGCGCAGCGCTACCTCAAGCAGCTGGAGCGGGACAGCCGGCTGCGGCTGACCCTGCGCTACGGCGACACCGGCCGCCCCGAGCACCGCTACGGCCTGGCGGCCCGGGCGTAGCCGGGCCCGTGGGCCGCCAGGCCGGTGGGCGGACATGGGGGAACCCCGGCGGCCCCAGGCCCGCCGGGGTTCCCCGGGCGCGACGGCTCAGGCCGCGCCCGCACCGGTGAGTGCTCGCACCTCCAGCTCGGCGAACCGGTCCGGGTCGGTCGGCACCGACGAGGTGACCGTCCCGATCCAGCCCGCCAGGAAACCGAGCGGGATGGAGACGATGCCGGGGTTCTCCAGCGGGAACCAGTGGAAGTCGAGGCCGGGGAAGAGCGCCTCGGAGGAGCCGGAGACCACCGGCGAGAAGAACACCAGCACGATCGCCGGGACCAGTCCGCCGTACACCGCCCAGACCGCGCCCCGGACGGTGAACCGCGACCAGAACAGGCTGTACAGCAGCACTGGCAGGTTGGAGGAGGCCGCGACCGCGAAGGCCAGGCCGACCAGGAAGGCGACGTTCAGCTGCTGGGCGAAGAGGCTGATCACGATCGCCGTCGCACCGATCCCGGCGGCGGCGATCCGGGCGACCATCACCTCCTGCTGCTCGCTGACCTCGGACACCGACTCCTCCGCCGACCGCGACGCGGGGACGGACTCGCTCCGGCGGCGACGCCCGCGGCCGCGCTTCTCCTGCTCGCGCCCCGGCCGGGCGCGCCAGGCGCCGGCCCAGATGTCGTGGGCGAAGGCCGCCGAGGAGGCCAGGGTCAGCCCGGCGACCACGGCGAGGATGGTGGCGAAGGCGATCGCCGAGATCAGCGCGAACAGCACCACCCCGCCGGTGCTCCCGTTGCCGCCGCCGAGCACCAGGGCGAGCAGCGGAACGGCGGTGTTCCCGGCCGAGTTGGCGTGCCGCACCTCGGCCGAGCCGATCAGCGCGGTGGCGCCGAGGCCGAGCACGATGGCCATCAGGTAGAAGCTGCCGACCAGGCCGATCGCCCACATCGTGGAGCGGCGGGCGGCCCGCGCGGTGGGCACCGTGTAGAAGCGGGACAGGATGTGCGGCAGCCCCGCGGTGCCGAGCACCAGGGCCAGGCCGAGGCTGACGAAGTCCAGCCGGCTGGTGAGGCTGCCGCCGTACTTGAGCCCGGGCTCCAGGTAGCGGTGGCCGGCGCCGCTGTGCTCGGCGGCCTGGCGCATCAGCTCGCCGAGGTCCCCGTGGAAGCGGATCACCAGCAGCACGGTGAGCAGCACCGAACCGCCGGTCAGCAGGAAGGCCTTGATGATCTGGATCCAGGTGGTGGCCCGCATCCCGCCGATGGTGACGTAGACGATCATCAGGGCGCCCACCGCCATGATGGTCCAGGTGCGGGCGTGCGGGCTGCCGGTGCCGAGCAGCAGGGCGACCAGCGAACCGGCGCCGACCATCTGGGCGACCAGGTAGAGCAGGGTCACCACGACGCTGGCGCCGCCGGCCGCGGCGCGCACCTTGCGGCGGCGCAGCCGCAGCGCGAGCACGTCGGCGAGGGTGTACCGGCCCGCGTTGCGGACGAGTTCGGCGACCAGCATCAGCACCACCAGCCAGGCGACCAGGAAGCCGATGCTGTAGAGGACGCCGTCGTAGCCGTACAGCGCGATCAGCCCGGCGACGCCCAGGAAGGAGGCGGCGGAGAGGTAGTCCCCGGACAGCGCGAAGCCGTTCTGCAGCGGGGTGAAGTCGCGCCCGCCGGCGAAGAAGTCCTCGGCCGCGTTGCCCTGGCGGCCGACCCAGAGGGTGACCCCCAGGGTGACCAGGACCACGACGGCGAACAGCGCGATCGCGAGCGAGTGGTGGTCGCCGGTGGGGGCGACGGGCGGCGGGGTGGCAGTGGTCACCACGGTCCGCAGCGCGGCCTTGGCCGCGTCGGTCGGCACAATGCTCGTCAGGGTCGTCATCGCAGCTGGTCCTGGGTGTCCCAGCGCAGGCCCAGGGCGGCGCGGTCGCGCTTGGTCCGGGCGTTGCGGGCGTAGAGCCAGGCGAGCAGGAAGGTGGAGGCGAACTGCGAGAGCCCCAGCATCCAGGCCACGTTGAGCGGGCCGGCCACCGCGCGGCGCATCAGGTCGGGGGCGCCGGCCTGGGCCGCGACGTACAGCAGGTACCAGGCGAGGAAGCCGCCGGTGATCGGGAAGACGAACGTCCGGTAGCTGCGGCGGATCTGCCGGAAGGTCTCGCTGGCCTGGACCGTGCGGTAGACCTCGGTGCTGTCGGCGACCGGATCGTCGGCGAGCGGCACGAGTGGCGTGTCCGCCGCGTCGGGGGCCGCCGGGTCGGTGGGGGTGGTGGCGAACGGCTCGACGGCGGTCCCGTGGACCGGTGCGCCGACGGCCACCGGCTCGACGACGGCCTCTGCCGACTGGCCCGTACGGACATGGTCCGTACGGGCGTGGCCCGACTGCGCCGGTACCGCCGTTCGGCGGTGCGCAGCCGATGGCTCGGCGGGCTCAACGGGGGTACCGGCGGCCGGAGCGGCCCACCAGTCGAATCGCTGTCCCTGTCCGGGACTGCTCGTCTGCGGCTGTGGCACTGCTGCTCCTGGACGGCCGGATGTTCTGACCCGAACCATGATGGCGGCCCTTGGACAGCCCCTCTGACCATCGCAGATACGTTCACTCGATGAGGTGATCGATCATCTGACGGACACTCATCCGACTACTGCTGCGTCCCGGTGATTTCGCGTCGGACGCGCGTGCGACCACCTGCGCCCGACCCCGCAGAGCGGTCCTGAGCGGGCAGATTGTCACAGCGCTGACGTCCGCGCAGACGTCAGCACCACGTCCGGGTGACGGCGCATCACCAGGACGACGTGCCGGTGGACGGCTCCCCGGCGGACGGCTCCCCACGGCCGCCCGAACAGCGGCCGGGCCCTCCACCCCTGGGTGGAGGGCCCGGCCGGTCGGGAGCGCCTCGGACGTACGAGCCGGTTCAGGCGTCGATGCGCGAGCGGTCCAGGGTGGCCGCCGAGTCCACGATGAACTCCTTGCGCGGGGCCACGTCGTTGCCCATCAGCAGGTCGAAGATCCTCTCGGCCTGCTCCAGGTCGCCCAGGTTGATCCGGCGCAGGGTGCGGTGGCGCGGGTCCATGGTGGTCTCGGCCAGCTGGTCGGCGTCCATCTCGCCCAGACCCTTGTAGCGCTGCACCGGGTCCTTCCAGCGCAGGTTCTTGCGCTGGAACTCCAGGACCGTGGAGCGCAGTTCGGCGTCCGAGTAGGTGTAGTGGTACTTCTCCTGGCCGCGCTTGGGATTGGTGAGCTCGATCCGGTGCAGCGGCGGCACGGCGGCGAAGACCCGGCCCTGCTCGACCATCGGCCGCATGTAGCGGTGGAAGAGGGTGAGCAGCAGAGTGCGGATGTGCGAGCCGTCGACGTCGGCGTCGGCCATGAAGATGACCCGGCCGTAGCGGGCCTGGTCGATGTCGAAGGTGCGGCCGGAGCCGGCCCCTATCACCTGGATGATCGCGGCGCACTCGGCGTTCTTGAGCATGTCGCTCACCGAGGCCTTCTGCACGTTGAGGATCTTGCCGCGGATCGGCAGCAGCGCCTGGAACTCGGAGTTGCGGGCGAGCTTGGCGGTGCCGAGCGCGGAGTCCCCCTCGACGATGAACAGTTCGCTGCGCTCGACGTCGTCGCTGCGGCAGTCGGCCAGCTTGGCGGGCAGCGAGCTGGTCTCCAGCGCGGTCTTGCGGCGCTGGGCCTCCTTGTGCTGCCGGGCGGCGACCCGGGTGCGGGCGGCCGCGACGACCTTGTCCAGCACGGCCCTGGCCTGGAGCTTCTGGTCCTTCTTGGCCGAGGTGAGGAAGGCCTTGAGCTCCTTGGCGACGACGGCGGCGACGATCCGGTTGGCCGCCGAGGTGCCGAGCACCTCCTTGGTCTGGCCCTCGAACTGCGGCTCGGCGAGCCGGACGGTGACCACCGCGGTGAGGCCCTCGGTGGCGTCGTCCTTGGTGATGTCGTCCTCGGCGACGCGCAGCAGCTTGCTCGCGCGCAGCGCCTCGTTGACGGTCTTGGCCAGCGAGCGCTCGAAGCCGGTCATGTGGGTGCCGCCCTTGGGGGTGGCGATGATGTTGACGAAGGAGCGCAGGGTGGTGTCGTAGCCGGCGCCCCAGCGCAGCGCGATGTCCACGCCGAGCTGGCGGGTGACCTCGGTGGGGGTCATGTGGCCGAGGTCGTCCAGGACCGGCACGGTCTCCTTGAAGGTGCCCTCGCCGCGCAGCCGCAGCACGTCGCAGACCGGCTTGTCGGGGGCCAGGAACTCGCAGAACTCGGCGATGCCGCCGTCGTAGCGGAAGACCGACTCGTCGATCTGCTCGCTCTCGGTGAGGCGTTCGTCACGCACCACGATGGTCAGGCCGGGCACGAGGAAGGCCGTCTGCCGGGCGCGGCCGTGCAGCGTCTCCAGGGAGAGCTTGGCGTCCTTGAGGAAGATCTGCCGGTCGGCCCAGTAGCGGATCCGGGTGCCGGTGCGGGCCTTCGGCACCTTGCGGGTCCTGGTCAGGCCGTTGCCCGGTTCGAAGGGCGCGTCCGGGCTGGTCTCGGTGAAGAGGCCGGGGGTGCCGCGGCGGAAGCTGATGGCGTGGGTGTGCCCGCCGCGGTCGACCTCGACGTCGAGGCGGGCGGAGAGCGCGTTGACGACCGAGGCGCCGACGCCGTGCAGACCGCCGGAGGCCGCGTAGGAGCCGCCGCCGAACTTGCCGCCCGCGTGCAGCTTGGTCATCACGACCTCGACGCCGGACAGCCCGGTCTTGGGCTCGACGTCGACCGGGATGCCGCGCCCGTTGTCGCGCACCTCGACCGAGGAGTCGGGGTGCAGCAGGACCTCGATGCGGTCGCAGTAGCCGCCCAGCGCCTCGTCGACGGAGTTGTCGATGATCTCCCAGAGGCAGTGCATCAGACCGCGGCTGTCGGTCGAGCCGATGTACATGCCGGGGCGCTTGCGGACCGCCTCCAGCCCCTCCAGGACGAGCAGGTGCCGCGCGGTGTAGTTGGAACCGTCGTCGCCGGCCAGCAGCGCGGACGGCACGGTCGTTTCGGCACTCACGCGGCACTCTCCTCGGTGAAGTTCTGTCTCATCGGTCACATCCGGACGCATCCGTACCAAACGCCAGTGCAGCACGCCGCACCGACATCCGTCGCCCTGCGTGCCCGAACCCCTGCACCGGGTGCACAGCACGACGGGCCGGCCCCGCGCAGCTTGTACGCGCTGCGCGAACAAGCACCGCACCCGGGTGCGGGCCCCGGGGCGCCATCTCCTCCCGGTACCACCGGTCCTGGCGGATCGTGGGGCCCGGCACAGGCCCCGGAACTGCCGTTATGCAGGCTACCGGGGCCAGGGAAGGGGCTTATGCTCCAACCCGGCAGAGGATTATGCTACGCGGACCCCGCACCCGATCCCGATCGGGCGTTCGAGTCACGGGCGGATCCCGGGACTCGGCACGCATGAACCACCGACGCCCGGGGCACGTCCTCATCAACACAGCAGAATCCTCAGAGAAGAAAAGCCACGAGCGGGAACGTTTTCGGCCTGGTTGGATGTTGACCCTGGTACGACAGCTCGTCGAGCTAGAGAAGAGGCGACGTGACTACTGTTCTGACCCCTGCGAGCCCGCTCACCGCGGCTGACCGCTGCGACCGCTGCGGCGCCCAGGCTTACCTGCGCGTCGTACTCGCCAGCGGCGGAGAGCTGCTCTTCTGCGCCCACCACGGCCGGAAGTTCGAGCCCGAGCTCAAGAAGATCGCCGTGGAGATACAGGACGAGAGCGGCCGCCTGACCACCACGACCAACGCCACGGCCGCGGCCACCGACGACGAGCGCTGATCCCGAGCGCCGGAACCAGCAGCCAGCGTCGAGCTGTGTCCGGTCGCGCACCGCGCGCGACCGGTGGGCCGGGCGACTGACCCCCTCGGGGGCCGGTCGCCCGGCTCTGCTGTACCCCGGGGCGCCCGCCGGGGCCGGGCGTCGGCCCTGCTGTAGCGGCCCGACACGGCGTCAGAACCCGGTCTCAGTACGTGACGGCCCGCTCACCCGACGCGACGCTCACAGCACCGAACGGACTTCGCCCGCCACCGAGGACACCCTGGTGTAGACGCCAGGGTGGGCCGCCTCGGCACAGCCCGTCCCCCAGGACACCAGGCCGACCAGCCGGCCCTGGACGACCATCGGGCCGCCGCTGTCGCCCTGGCAGGCGTCCTTGCCGCCCCTCTCCTCCCCCGCGCAGACCATGCCCCGGGCGTCGAACTTGCCGTCCTCCCCGCCCGGGTAGGCCTGCGCGCAGACGTGGTCGGGGACGATCGGCACGTCCACCCCGCGCAGCGTCGGCGAGTAGTCGCCGCGGCCGGTGGTGTCGCCCCAGCCGTACACCTGCGCCCTGGTCCCGGCCGCGTACGGCGCGCTCTCGCCCTGGCCGACCAGCTCGACCACCGGCCGGGCGCCCTGGGACTCGGCGAGGGTGAGCACCGCGACGTCGTTCATGTTGGCGGCGAAGGAGTAGCCGGGGTGGACCCAGACCGACCGCACCGCCACCTCCCGGCCGGTCGTGCCGCGCATGTCGTCCCGGCCGACGATCACCTTGAGGCCGGGCCGGTCCACCCGCCCCTTGGACTCGTCGTAGAAGCAGTGCGCGGCCGTCACCACCTTGGTCGGGGTGACCAACGCACCCCCGCAGAACTGGCCGGAACGGCCGCTGCCGAACTGCGTACGGCTGGACAGCGCCACGATCCACGGGTGCTCCGCGGTGCTCACCCCGGTGCCGCCGACCACCCGGCGCTGGGCCTCGGCCGGTGCAGCGGTGCCGAGGGCAACCAGCGGGACGGGCACCGCGGCGAGCAGCGCCAGCACGACGGCCCTGCGGCGGCGGCGACCCACCCGGGCGGCGGCCGGATCGGCGGGGTCGGCGAGGTCAGCCGGGAACGGGGTGGGCGTCGGCAGGTCAGTGCGGTCCGGCTCGGTCGGCACCGTGACTCCAGGAGGCTCGGAAGCAGGCAACCGCCACAGCGTAGGTGACCGGCTACACGGTGCGACCGCTTCCCGCCGCACCGCCACCCGGACGAGGGACAACCACCACCCGGACGCTGACGCGCACGGGCCCGGACAGCCGCGAAGGCCCGGAGCCGTACGGCTCCGGGCCTTCGCGTGGAACGACTGCCGTCGATCAGTCCAGGTAGTCGCGCAGCACCTGGGAGCGCGACGGGTGGCGCAGCTTCGACATGGTCTTCGACTCGATCTGGCGGATGCGCTCACGGGTGACCCCGTACACCTTGCCGATCTCGTCCAGCGTCTTCGGCTGGCCGTCGGTCAGGCCGAAGCGCATCGAGACCACGCCCGCCTCACGCTCGGACAGGGTGTCCAGCACCGAGTGCAGCTGCTCCTGGAGCAGGGTGAAGGAGACCGCGTCGGCCGGGACGACCGCCTCGGAGTCCTCGATCAGGTCACCGAACTCGCTGTCGCCGTCCTCGCCCAGCGGGGTGTGCAGCGAGATCGGCTCACGGCCGTACTTCTGGACCTCGATGACCTTCTCGGGGGTCATGTCGAGTTCCTTGGCCAGCTCCTCCGGGGTGGGCTCGCGGCCCAGGTCCTGGAGCATCTGGCGCTGGACGCGGGCCAGCTTGTTGATGACCTCGACCATGTGCACCGGGATGCGGATGGTGCGGGCCTGGTCGGCCATGGCGCGGGTGATCGCCTGGCGGATCCACCAGGTGGCGTAGGTCGAGAACTTGTAGCCCTTGGTGTAGTCGAACTTCTCGACCGCACGGATCAGACCGAGGTTGCCCTCCTGGATCAGGTCCAGGAAGAGCATGCCGCGACCGGTGTAGCGCTTGGCCAGCGAGACCACCAGGCGGAGGTTGGCCTCCAGCAGGTGGTTCTTGGCCCGGCGGCCGTCCTCGGCGATGATCTCCAGCTCGCGCTTGAGCTTCGGGGCGAGCTTGTCGGCGGCCGAGAGCTTGTCCTCGGCGAACAGGCCGGCCTCGATGCGCTTGGCGAGCTCGACCTCCTGCTCGGCGTTGAGCAGCGGGACCTTGCCGATCTGCTTCAGGTAGTCCTTGACCGGGTCGGCGGTGGCACCGGCGACGGCGACCTGCTGGGCCGGCGCGTCGTCCTCGTCGTCGTCGGAGAGGACGAAGCCCTCCGACTCCTCCTCCGGACCGGTGGCGGTGCCCTCGGCCTCGGTCTTGTCACCGGGCAGCGCGGCGTCCTCGAGGTTCTCCTCCTCGCCGAGCAGCTCCTCGTCGCCGCCCTTGGCGGACTTGGCGGCGGTCTTCTTGGCGGCGGTCTTCTTGGCCGGCGCCGCGGTCTTCTTGGCCGCGGTCTTCTTGGCCGCGGCGGCCTTCTTCGCGGGAGCCGCCTTCAGCTCGGCGATGCCCGTGGCCGACCCCTCGGCGGTGATCTCGGCGGAGACCGTGGGGGCCGGAGCGGCGGCGGCCGCGACGGGGGCGCCGGGGGCGATCCGCACGGGCGGCTTGGTCGGGGCGGACGGGGTCCGGGTGGTGACAGCCTTGGTGGCGGTGCGCTTGGTGGGGCTCTTGGCAGCAACGCTCTTGCGCTTGGCGCCGGCCGGTTCGGCCGCGCTGACCATGAGGTCCACCCCCTCCTCAATCAGTACCTGGTTGAGGCTGCGCATGACGTTCTTCCACTTGGTGACCGGGATCTGGTCCGCCTCGAACGCCTGGCGCACGTCGTCACCGGCGATCTGCCCCTGGGCCTTGCCCCGCTCGATGAGCGCCAGCAGAGCCGCGGACTCGGCGATCTCGGGGGGAAGCGAACGGGATGTGCTGGCCGACACGAACAACCTCTCGGACGATGAGTGGACTCGAACCCGTACCGGCCGCCCGAGCGGGCGGGGAAGGAGATCGCGCGCCGGGCGCGCGGTGTCGATTCCGACCGACTCGGGCTTGAGGACTGGGTTTGCAGGACGGCAGCAGCGCCGCGGACCAACACAGCATTCTGACATGTTGGAGTATTCCGGAGCTGCTTCCGCTCAGGACACATCGCTGCTACTCGTCAAGTGTTACGCATGGCCTTCGTGTCGCGGGTCACACCATCCGGCGTCCGCAACCCGGGGCCGCTTCCATCATCGCGCACTCCCGGGCAAATCATTTGTCATGAACAAACCTTGTCGGGCGTCCGGCTTTCCCGCCGCCATTCCCGCGTTCGCCTCCCCTGGCCCGAGCGCCCGGCCGGCGGGAGGCATGCGGAGGCCCTCCGGCTGCGCCGCACGGTGCGGCCGGAGGGCCCTGGCGGAGCGGGCCGCCGCGGTCCGGCGCCTCCACTCGTCGAAACAGCCCGTTCAGTGCTCCCGGGGCGCGGGGACGGACGGTTCGACCTCAGGGTGGACGGTGAGCAGCGCCCGCATCGCGACCTCGCCCGCGGTCCCGTCGCCGGCGCCCAGCGCGTCCACCAGCCGGGCGTGCAGACCGACCGAGGACTCGGAGGGCCGCTCGCAGGAGATCGCCGGACCCCCCGAGACCTGCAGGGCGCAGGCGACGATCCCGGACAGGTGCTCCAGCATCCGATTGCCGGCCATCTGGAGGATCAGGACGTGCAGCTCGGTGTCGGCCCGGGTGTAGGTGGCGAGGTCGGCCTGGGAGGCGGCGTGGCCCATGATCTCGACCAGCTCGACCAGGCGCTGCTGGACGTCCTCCCGGCCGTGGCCGGCGGCGAGCCGGGCGGCCAGCGGCTCGATCGCCCAGCGGAGCTCGAACAGCTCCCGGCGCTGCTCGTCCCGCTGCGGGCCGAACGCGCGCCACTCGATGATGTCCGGGTCCAGCAGGTTCCAGTCGCCGACCGGGCGGACCCTGGTGCCGACGTTCGGCCGGGCGCTGACCAGGCCCTTGGCCTCCAGCACGCGCAGCGACTCGCGGACGACGGTCCGGGAGACCTCGAACCGCTGGCCGATCTCCTCGGGCACCAGCGGGCGGTCCGCACCGAGGTCGCCGGAGACGATCATCTGGCCGAGCTGCTGGACCAGCTGGCCGTGCAGACCGCGGCCGCGGCTGCTGGTGGTCTTGCGACCGACCCGGGTGATGTCGGACTCGGCGCCCTCCCAGCGGGGCGCCGGCGGGGTCGGCCGGTCGGCGTACGAGTAGCGGTCCAGGTCGCCGGGGCCGTGGATGGGCCCATCGGCGGAACGGGCGGGGGTCATGGTGGGGTGCGCAAGGGTACTCACGCTCTCCTTTGTCGGCGATCGGCAGGCGTGGCTTGAGAATTCTCGTGAAAAGCACACGAAAGGGTGATCGGCCGCGACTGGATAATTGACTTCTTATCAGGAAGAAACGCCCATTGTGGTCACCGCTGCGGTCACTGTCGGTCGATCTTGGCGCCCCTGGCGGGACCGCCCCGGGGTGCGGCAGCGGGGCCCGGCGGTACGGGGAGCGGCGGCGCGGGACGCTGACCGGCGGGGAGCGGTTCTGCCGGGCGCCTCTACAGGGCGCGGCGGCGGGCCTGGACCAGCAGGGCTGCCAGCAGCAGGACCGCCGCGGGGGCCGCGACGGCGGCGAGCAGCGTCGGATCGGTCAGCGGCCCGCTCCCGGCCACGGCCTCCTGCGCCCCGCCGTACACCCAGCCGTAGGCCCACTCGATCCCGGACTGGAACGGCAGCAGCTCGGCCGCCCGGGTCGGCCACGGCCTGCCGGTGTGGCGCAGCAGCAGGGCGACGCCGGACTCCAGCAGCGGCGGCAGGGCGCAGAGCAGCAGCACCCCGGCCGCGGCGCTGCGGGTCAGTGAGGCGGTCAGCACCCCGGTCCAGCCCGCCACCACGGCCAGCAGGACGAACGCCAGCAGTGCGGCGGGCACGCCGTGGCCGGCCACCAGCCCCAGCGGGGCGAACGCGTCCGGCAGGTCGGACAGCCCGGACAGCCCGGCACCGGTGAGCGCCTCGGAGGCCCGGTCCGACAGCGCGGCCGGGTCCGCCCAGGCCGCCACGGTCACGCCGTCCGGCAGCGCGAGGTGCACGGCCACGGTGTCCAGCAGCAGGGTGGCCAGTGCCAGCAGCGCTGCCACCGGGCCGATCACCAGCAGCTTGGCCAGCAGCAGCCGCACCCGGCGCGGGTACGACACCTGCGAGGCGGGCAGCCCGGGGTGGCGCACCTCGTGCCCGTACGCGAGTGCGCCCAGCACTCCGGCGCCGAGCGCCGCGAAGGGCAGCGGGGCCAGCGGGACGGCAGCGGTCAGCAACCGCACCCCGGCCGGGGCGGCCAGCGGGCCGTCCGGGGCCTGGCTCGCCAGGACGACGGCCACGACGGCGTCGCCGGACAGCACGACGGCGAGCAGCAGCCAGGTGGAACGCAGGCCGCGCAGGCGGCGCAGCTCGTAGGCCAGGACACGCACGGTTCACTCACTCCGGTGGTCGTCGGGGGTGGCGGGGGCCGCAGGGGCGGCGGGCAGGGCGGGAGTCCGGGCCGCGGAGGGGCAGGCCGCGGCCGCGCCCGAGACCGGGCGGCGCAGGCGGACCGTGTCCTCGGTGAACAGGTCGTCGGCGCTCGCCCGACGGCGCGGGGTCCGCGCCCGGGCCTGGCCCTCGGCCGGGACAGGGTCGTCACGGAAGAGCCGGTCGACGGCCACCGTGGGGGCGGCTTCGGAGGTGTCGGGCCTGGTCGGAGCGACCATCACGGCCGGCACCGGAGCGGCCGGCACCGGAGCGGCTGGCGCGGCCGGGGCGGCCGGCGCGACCGGGGCGG
>NZ_MSJQ01000009.1 GCF_014596515.1 Streptomyces sp. CBMA156 | reverse complement strand
TGGTGCGGTCGGCCTCGGCCGCGGTGACGGCGCTCGCGGCGGCGGCGACCTCGATGGCGAGGTCCTGGGCGCGGTCGCGTTCGGCGGCGGCGCGGGAGGCGAGCGCGTGGGCGAGGCGGCGGGTGCGGCGCTCGGCGGTGCGGTGGGCCTCGCGGACGGTCTCGCGGGCGGTGGTGGCCTCGGCGATGCGCTCCAGCAGGTCCAGCGAGCCCGCGGTGAAGTCGCGTTCGGCGGTGAGTTCGGCGCGGCGGCCGAGCTTGGCGGCGAAGCCGTGGACGAGGTCGGCGAGGCCGTCGGTGTCCCTGGTGTCGGTGACGGCGCGCAGCAGGAGGTCGGTGAAGTCGCTGTCGTGCTTGACCGCGAAGAGGCCGGCCGCCTCGCCCTCGTCGGCGTTCATCTCGCGCTGGTAGCGGAAGAGTTCGGGGTCGAGGCCGAGTTCGCCGAGGTGCTCGGTCCAGCGGTCGTGGCCGTCCTCGAAGACCAGGTCGAGGTGCGGGTGGGCCTTGCCGGCCTCGGTGAGGGCGTCGCGGAAGCCCTTCATGGTGCGGCGGCGGCCGCGGGCCTTCTGGTCGCCGGACAGGCTGACCCGCTCGGCGACCGGCAGCGAGTCGAGGGTCAGGCCGGGGCCGGGACGGAAGGAGTACCAGGTCTCGGCGAACTTGCGCGGGTCGGAGGAGACCTGGCGGCCGCGCCACTCGCTGACCTTGCCGACCACGATCAGCTCGCCGGTGACGGTGTGCTGCCACTCCAGGGCGACGTGGCCGCAGTCGTCGGCGAGCAGGAACTTGCGCAGCACGCCGGAGCTGGCGCCGCCGAGGGTGTTGCGGTGGCCGGGGAGCATGACCGAGAAGATCAGCTTGAGCAGGACGGACTTGCCGCCGCCGTTCTCCAGGAAGAGCACGCCGGCCGGGGCGGGGCGGCGGACCGGGCCGTCGACGTCCTCGCCGAACAGGCCGATCTGCTGCGGGGCCGGGTCGGCGACCGGCTCGCCGACGCCGCGCAGGTCGAGCACCGTGTCGGCGTAGCGGGCGCCGGCCGGTCCGATCGAGTAGAGGCGGACCCGGTTGAGCTCGTACATGTGCGGCGGTTCTCCGTGGCTTGCGTGGCGTGAGGGACGGGCGGCGCGCCGGTTCGGGCGGGTGGGCCGGGGGCGGCGCGGTGGGCTCCGGGCGGGTGGTCCCGGAGCGCCTGGGCTCAGAGCGAGTGGAACGGCAGGCCGGCGTCGGCGACCAGTTCGTCGCCGGTGTCCGGCGGCAGCAGGCTGGCGGTGCCGTCGGAGACCGGGACGATGCCGAGGTCGAGCAGTTCGGCCATGGCCGCGCTGCCCGCCAGGTCGCGGACCTGGAGCTGGTAGCGGGCGGTGGTGCGGTAGGTGCCGCCGGAGTCGTCGGAGACCTTCTGGAGGAAGCCGGAGTCGACCAGGAACAGCACGGCCTTGGCGACGATGCCGATGGTGGAGCCGGAGAGCCGGCGGGCGTCCTTGGTGGCGCCGGTGGCGGTGCGCCGGGCCCACACCCGCCAGGCGGCCTCCAGGCCGGGGGCGTCGGAGGCCGGGTCGGTGTTGGCGCCCTCGGCGTCGGCCTGCTCCTCCAGGCGGCGGCAGGCCTGGCGGACGAAGGAGTCGACGCCGTTGACGGTGATCCGGCCCAGGTAGCCGTCGTCGGCGAGGTCCTCGGGGCGGGGGAAGGCCATCGCGGCGACGGCCAGGTGGGCCAGGCCGTGCAGGAAGCGGTCGGTGGACTCGGAGGCGGCGCGGCGCGAGTAGTCGCCCATCCGGACGGCGAACAGCGAGTCCTCGGCGGCGGCCACGGCCATGCCGGCCCGCGGGGAGACCTCCAGGACGACCAGGCCCATGCCGGTGGCGATGGCGTCGGCGAGCCGGGCGAACGGCGGGTCCTCGCGGTGGCGGCGCACCAGCTCGGCGTACTCGGCGTCCCGGGCGGGGAGCAGCTTGGCCTGGAGGCCGAAGGAGACCAGCCGGGCGGCGTCCGCGACGTCCGCCGGGGTGATCGGCGCGGGGGCCGCGGGTTCGCTCTCGGCCGCCCAGGACGTGTCGTGGTGGGTCGTCACGGGCGGTGCTCCTCAGGGGTGGCGCGGTGGGTGCGGTTCGTCAAGGCGGGTTCCGGGCCGGTCAGCCGGCGTCCTTGCGGTCGGCGGCCATGCCGACCGCGTCGAGCAGGGCGCTGCCGACGATCAGGTCGGCGCCGCCGAACTCCCGGTCGCGCAGCGGGGTGCCGTCGTCCACGGCGAACAGCAGCCGCTCCTCGCCCTGGCGGTACGCGGTGCCGACCGGCGGGCTGGCCGCGTGCACGGCGAGCAGGGCGACCAGGTACGGCAGGTCCGGGTCCTGCTTGCGGGCGTCGGCGAGCAGGCCGGAGAGCCGGCGGGGGGCGTCCGGGGGCAGGTCGAGCAGGACCATCGCGGACTCCAGCTGGGCCTCGGAGAAGCGGCTGTCGTCGGGGGTGGCGACCAGGTCCGGGTCGGGCAGCTCGGCGCCGAGGTGCTCGCGCTCGACCGGCGGGGTGAGCAGCAGGTCGACGAGGTCGGCGACCCGGACCGAGACCGGGGTGCGCAGGCCGGTGCCGTGGGCGAAGAAGGCGCCGGTGGGGCGGACGGCCTGCTCTATCGGCAGCCGCAGCACGGGGGCGAGCAGCTGCCCGTAGAGGTCGATGCCGCTGCGGGCGCCGGGGGTGGCGAAGGCCTGTCGGTCCTGCTCGGCGCGGAACAGCGGTCCGGCCTCCAGCAGGCGGGTCTGGAGCTGGGTGTGGCGGCGGATGCAGTCCTTGACGATGTCGACCAGCTCGGCGGCGCGGCGCTTGTGCTCCGGCTCCTCGGCCTCGTCGCGGGCCTTGCGGATGTTGGTGAGAATCGCGTTCTCGTGCCGGTAGCGGTCGGCGATGTGGTCCAGCGCCTCCTCGATGAGGTCCGGGACGGCGCGCATCCAGTCGACCGCCCGGACGTTGCGGCGGGTGGCGTCGAGGGCGCGGCGCAGCGTCTCCGCGTACTGGACGGTGCGGTAGCGGGCCTGCTCGGCGGCGAGCTGGGCGTCGGCCAGGCGGCCGCGGCGGATCAGCACCTCCAGCTTGACCTCGGCGGCGATCTGGGCCGAGGTGACGTCGGTGTCGAGCGCGCCGACCAGGACGTTGACCGCCTCGTCGGTGGTGCGCAGGTAGACGCCGCCGTCGGGGCCGGGGACCTCCTCGATCAGCTTGAAGTCGTAGTCGCGGCGGACGTACTCGCCGTCCGCGCCGAAGGTGCCGTAGACGGCGCGGAAGCCGCGGTCCACGCTGCCGACGTTGATCAGCGACTCCAGCACCCAGCGGGCGACCCGCTCGTGCTCGGCGGCGGGGCGGCCGGCGGCCTGGGCGGCGACCCTGGGCAGCATCCGGGCGAGGACTATCTCGCGGTCGGCCCCGGTGTCGAAGTCCATGTGCAGGGTGACCAGGTCGATCGCGGCGAGGCCGACCTCGGCCATCGCGTAGCCGCCGTACTCGCCGGCCAGGTTGACCTTGCGGTTGTCCAGGTCGTGCAGCGGGGCGGTGCAGGCCAGCGCCTTGAGCCGGCGGGCCAGGCCCTCGTCGGCGGCGGGGCCGGGCGCGGGGCGCACGGCCGCCGGGCCGGCGGGCGGTCGGAGGCCGGGCTCGGTGGGCGGGTCTGCGATGGCGGTCACGGAGGACAAGATTAGGGGTTCGCACCGACATCGACCGAAACGGGCCTTGCGGACGGGTGGAGCGGCAGGTCGGCGAGGGTGCGAGGGTCGATTTCGGAACGTGGTTTCGACGGGATTCCGCCATTCTCGAACCCGTATTCGAGAAAACCGTGAGGGCGGCGCGATAGTTCGGTGATGATCGACGCATGATCACCCGACTGGCCAAAGCGGGCCTCGCCGCCGCGCTGTCCGTGACCACCCTCGCCATCGGCGCCGTCCTCACCACCGGCGCCGCCGCGGCCGCGCCGGCCGGCACGCCGTCCACCTCCGCCCAGCACGTGACCGTGTCACAGAGCGGGAACTACCCCGGCGGCTTCTTCACCACCGGCAACATGTCGGTGGGCTGGACCACGTCCGGCACCGCGGACGTGACCGGGCCGACGCACATCACCCTCGACCTGCCGCCGGGCGTCACCACCGACGGCGCGATGTTCTTCCCCACGCCGCCGGACTACACCTTCACCACGGCCCTCTCCCCCGACCACCGCCACCTGGAGGCCGTGTTCACCGCCACCCGGGCGCCCGGGAGCTACAACTTCATGAAGCTCAACCTGGCCACCACGCCCGGCGTGCCGATCGCCGGCGCGATCACCGCGACGGTCGCCAACCCGAACGACACCGACCCGACCGGGCACATCTCCGCCTACGACCTCGTCAGCAAGAGCTACCTGCCGGCGACCGTCCAGGCCGCCCCGGCCGTCACCGGCCTCGACACCGCCACCGGCCCGGCCGCGGGCGGCACCGCGGTGACCGTCAACGGCGGCAACCTGGCCGGCGGCATGGTGCTGGTCGGCGGCCTCCCGGCGCCCGGCCGCTGCACCGACACCGCCTGCACGGTGACCACGCCCGCGGGCTCGGGCAGCGCCCCGGTCAGCGTGGTGACGCCCGGCGGCACGGCCGCGGCACCCGCCGCCTTCGACTACACCGGAACCCCGCCGACCCCGGCCGCGCCGACGATCAGCAGCCTGTCGCCCGCCTCCGGCCCGGCCGCCGGCGGCACCCGGGTGATCGTGTTCGGCAGCAACCTGACGTACGGGACGGTGGCCTTCGGCGGGGTTCCGGCCACCCACGTCTCCTGCGGCCCGACCGCCTGCACGGCCACGGCCCCGGCGGGCGCCCAGCCCGGGCCGGTGGGCATCACCGTCACCACGGCGGGCGGGACCAGCGCGCCGGCGACGTACACCTACACGGCGTAACGGCCGTCCGAACGCCGCGTGCGGCCCTTGACCGGTGCCCGGGTTCCACGGAACCCGGGCACCGGTGCGTTCCGGGCCTCCCTTCCCTTCGGAAGGTGTGTTGAACATGTTCAAAAGATGGGTCTAGAGTCGGTTCCGCGCAGGCGGGACAAGGCTCCGCCTGCACTTCGACGTGCTCGGCATGGAGGTGTGCGAGATGGACGGCGATTCGGCGGTCATCCTTCGCAAGGTCCGACGGTGGCTCTGGTTCTTCCTGGTCTGCCTGGTGCTCAGCGGCCTGACCGCGTTCTCCCTGGGGACCGAGACCCGCTGGCTGGTCGACTTCGCCCACGGTCCGGCCGCCCCGCTGAGCGACCGCGTCCCCGCCGCACTGGCCTGGCTCGAACGGGTCCACACCGGCGTCGCCGAGACCAACGAGCGCTACCCCTTCCTCGCCTACGGCACCGACTGGCTGGCCTTCGCCCACCTGGTGATCGCCGCCGCCTTCTGGGGGCCGCTCAAGGACCCGGTCCGCAACATCTGGGTGATCCGCTGGGCCGTGCTCGCCTGCGGAGCCGTCATCCCGCTGGCACTGATCTGCGGGCCGCTGCGCGGGATTCCGCTGACATGGCGATTCATCGATATGTCGTTCGGGGTCTTCGGCGTCGTACCGCTGCTGATCGTGCTGCGGGCGCTGCGTCCGCTGGAGCGCGCCTTCCGGGAAACGGCTCCCGCGTACTGAACCCGGGCGGCCCCGGCGCACTCACCGACCCGAGCGACCCCTCGCACCCCCTGGCCCCCGGGGCGGCCCGGCGCGGCGCCGCCCCGGGGCGTGCGCTCCCGGGCACACGCCGCAGCGCCCGCGGGGCACCGGGTCACGGACAACGGCCTTCATCCGCAGGCCCTACCATCTGGCTCAACAGCTGCTGGGAGGCGGACGGGCGTGGCCGATGCGGTGATCGATCTCAATGCGGACCTCGGCGAGGGGTTCGGACGCTGGACCCTGACCGACGACGAGGCGCTGCTGTCCGTGGTGACCAGTGCCAACGTCGCCTGCGGGTTCCACGCCGGGGACCCGTCGACGATGCGTCGGGTCTGCGCACTGGCGGCCGAACGCGGCGTCCGGATCGGCGCCCAGGTCTCCTACCGCGACCTGGCCGGTTTCGGCCGCCGCTCGATGGACGTGCCCCCGGAGGAGCTCGCCGACGAGATCGCGTACCAGATCGGCGCCCTCCAGGTGTTCGCCCGCGCCGCCGGTTCCAGGGTCTCCTACGTCAAGCCGCACGGCGCCCTCTACAACCGGGTGGTCGGCGACTCCGAGCAGGCCGAGGCCGTGGTCGCCGGCGTGCTGCGGGCGGGCGCGGTCTGCGACGGGCCGCTGCCCGTCCTCGGCCTGCCCGGCTCGCTGCTGCTGGAGGTGGCCGAGGGCGTCGGCCTGCCGGTGGTGGCGGAGGCCTTCGCCGACCGCGCGTACACCCGCGCCGGCACCCTCGTCCCGCGCCGCGAGCCGGACTCGGTGGTGGAGGACCCCGGGTCGGTGATCACCCGCGCCGTCGGCATCGCCAGGGACCGCGCCCTGGAGGCCGTCGGCGGCGAACGGGTCGCCGTCGAGGCCCGCTCACTGTGCGTCCACGGCGACACCCCGGGCGCCGCCCAGCTCGCCTGGCGGATCCGCGGCGCCCTGGCCTCCGCCGGGGTCCGGGTGGAGGCCTTCACGTGACGGTGGGGGCGGTGCGCCGGGTCGGCGAACGGGCGCTGCTGGTCGAGCTGCCCGGGACGGCCGAGGTGGCCGCGCTGTACGGCTGGCTGAGCGAGCGCAGGGAGGCGGGAGCACTCGGCGCGGTGGAGGAACTCGTACCGGCCGCGCGCACCCTGCTGCTGGACGGCGTCGCGGACGTCGACGCGGTGGCGGCGCTGCTGCGCACCGCCCGGCCGGCCGCGGCCGGGGCGGCGCACGGGCCGCTGCTGGAGGTCCCGACCGTGTACGACGGCGCCGACCTGGCCGAGGTCGCCGCACTCTGGGGGGTGTCCGAGGAGGCCGCCGTCCGGATCCACACCGGACCCGAGTACGTCGTCGCCTTCTGCGGCTTCGCCCCCGGTTTCGGCTACCTCACCGGCCTCCGGGAACGGTACGAGGTGCCGCGCCGGGCCACCCCGCGCAGCTCCGTCCCGGCCGGCTCGGTCGCCCTGGCCGGCCCGTACACCGGCGTCTACCCGCACCCCTCCCCCGGTGGCTGGCAGCTGATCGGCCGGACGGCGCTGCCCCTCTGGGACGCCGGCCGCGAGCCCCCGGCCCTGCTCGCCCCGGGCACCAGGGTCCGCTTCACGGCCGAACGGGCCTGAGGGGAGGCGGAGTTGAACGAGCTGGTGGTGGAGCGCCCCGGGCCGCTGACCACGGTCCAGGACCTCGGACGGCGCGGGGTCGCCCACCTCGGGGTGCCCAGGGCCGGAGCGCTGGACGAGCCGGCGCTGCGCGCCGCCAACCGGCTGGTCGGCAACGACCCGGGGGCCGCGGGCCTGGAGACCACGCTCGGCGGGGTCGCGCTGCGGGCCGTCGGGACGGTGGTGGTGGCCGTCACCGGTGCGCCCTCGCCCGTCCGGGTGGACGGCCGGCCGGCCGCCTGGGGCGCGCCGGTCGTGGTGCCGGCCGGGGCCGTGGTCGAGG
>NZ_MSJQ01000089.1 GCF_014596515.1 Streptomyces sp. CBMA156 | reverse complement strand
CCCGCGGCGGCCAGGCCGGGCCCGCCGGACCGGGAGTCGCTGGCCCGGACCCTCGGCGCGCTGCCCGCCGACGTCACCGGCGCACTGGTCAGGGTCGACGGCCCGGGCGCGCGGTGGCGCGGCACCTCGGGGGAGGACGTGCCGGCGAACGCCCGGTTCCGGATCGGCAGCGTCACCAAGGTGTTCACCGCGACCGTGCTGCTCCAGCTCGCCGCCGAGGGCAAGGTCGACCTGGACGGCACCGTCCAGCAGTACCTGCCGGAACTGCTCCCGGACGGCTACCCGCCGGTCACCGTGCGGCAGTTGCTCAACCACACCAGCGGCCTGCCCGGAGGCGGCGGCATGACCTCGGGGGACGGCAGCACGGCGTGGTTCGCCGCCCACAGGACCACCTACTTCAGCCCGCGGCAGGTGGTGGAGGACATGCTCACCCAGCCGATGAACTTCGCGCCCGGCACCGCGCAGCAGTACAACGGCAACGGCTACTTCGTCGCCGCGCTGGTGATCGAGAAGGTCACCGGCGACGACTACGCGGACCAGGTGCGCCGGCGCATCACCGGCCCGCTCGGCCTGCACGCCACCTACGTCCCGGCCGCCGACGACCTGACCGTCCGCGGCCCGCACGCCACCGGCTACGTGGACGTCCGGAACGCCGACGGCAGCACCGCCCGGGTGGACGTCACCGAGCAGAGCCCGTACCCGTGGGCCGAGGGCGGCATGATCTCCTCCGCCGCCGACCTGGAACGCTTCTTCGAGGCGCTCTACCGCGGCCGGCTGCTGCCGCCCGCCCAGCAGGCCGAGGTGTTCGCCGTGCCCGACCTGCCGAACGACCACAACAAGAACTGCGAGATCGGCCCGACCGCGGGGCACGCCTGCTACAGCACCGCCGGTCTGCTGCGCACCGTCCTGCCGAACGGCACCGAGGTCTGGGGCAAGAACGGCTCCAGGCCCGGCTTCACCAGCGCTGTCTTCGCCACCCGCGACTTCTCCCGCAGCGTGGCCATCGGGCTCAACCCGACCGGCATCAGCGGCGAGGAGTTCCCCACCCTGTGGAAGCTGGTGACCGCCGGTTTCGGCTCCGGCCAGGTGTACGGACAGCACTGAGCCCGACGGCACCGCGGGCGGCCGGCACCGGGAGACCGGCACCCGGCGGCCGGCACCGAACCGCTCCCGGAGGGCCGTTGTCAGTCCCGTGCGCTACGTTCGTCGCGTTCACCAGGGCACACGGCAGGACGACGGGGGCGGGCGCACCATGGCCGACGTGATCACGGAGGAGCCGGTCGAGCTCCAGCTGGAGCGGTACCGCACCGAACTGACCGGCTACTGCTACCGCATGCTCGGCTCCGTCTTCGAGGCCGAGGACGCGGTGCAGGAGACGATGGTCCGCGCCTGGCGCGGGCACCGGGGCTTCGAGGGGCGGGCCGCGCTGCGCTCCTGGCTGTACCGGATAGCCACCAACGTCTGCCTGGACGCGCTGAACGGCCGCAACAGCCGGGCCCGGCCGATGGACCTGGCCGGCCCGGTCACGGTGGCCACCGCCCACGGCACCCAGCTGCCCGAGGTGACGTGGATCGGTCCCGCGCCGGACGGCCGGGTGCTGTCCGAGACGGGGGATCCGGCCGAGGTGGCCGCCCAGCGGGAGTCGGTGAAGCTGGCCTTCGTGGCCGTGCTCCAGCGCCTCGCGCCCCGGCAGCGGGCGGTGCTGGTCCTGCGCGAGGTGCTCGGCTGGAAGGCCGCCGAGGTGGCCGAGCTGCTCGGCGTCACGGTGGCCTCGGTCAACAGCGCGCTCCAGCGCGCCCGGGCGGTGCTCGCCACCGACGCCCCGGCCGCCCGCCCCGCCCCAGCGCTGGACGAGGACCACCGTGCGCTGCTGGACCGCTACGTCCGCGCCTTCGAGACGTACGACATGGACGGCCTCGCCGCGCTGCTGCACGAGGACGTCACGCTCAACATGCCGCCGTTCGCGATGTGGCTGCGCGGGCGGGGCGAGATCCGGGACTGGATGCTGGGCCCCGGGCACGGCTGCCGGGGCTCCCGGCTGCTCCCGGTGACGGCCAACGGCGGCCGGGCCTTCGGCCAGTACCGGCCGAGTCCGGGCGGCGGGCACGAGCCGTGGGCGCTGATCGTGCCGGAGGTGTCAGGGGGCCGGATCACCGGCTTCACCAGCTTCCTGGACACCGACGCGCTCTTCCCGCTCTTCGGCCTCCCGCCCCGGCTCGACGCCGGGCCCGTCACCGGGCCGGGGCGGGAGGCCGCCGTGGGGCCCGTCGCCGAGTAGCTCCGCGAGGTCCAGGGGATCGGCCGTGCCCGGCAGCAGCGCCGCGAGGCCGCTGAACGCCAGCAGGTCGCGCAGCGGGCCGCCGGCGTTCAGCAGCACCACGGCCACCCCGTGCCGGGCGGCGGCCAGCCGCAGCCGGGCGAGGGCGTCGACGACGGCCAGGTCGGGGGCGGTCAGCGCGCCCAGGTCGCAGGTCAGGACGGGACTGCCCGGTGTGGTCTCCATGGTGTCCATGCCGGATAGGACCGCCGGGTCGGCCGCGACTCATCGGTCGGGTGGCAGAGTGGGGCCGACCGGACCGACCCCGCCCTCAGGAGGAGCACCGTGACGGCTGAGCCCTTGAAGTCCCGTGAGGAATGGCTGGCCTCCCTGCCCCGGATCTACGCGGCGGCGGGCTGCCTGCTGCGGGACGAGTCGGGCCGGATCCTGATCGTGAAGGCCGGGTACCGCGAGCACTGGCAGTTCCCTGGCGGCACGATCGACCTCGGCGAGGGCCCGGTCGAGTGCGCCGAGCGGGAGTTGGAGGAGGAGACCGGCATCGTCCAGGAGGCGGGCGAGCTGCTGGCCATCTCCTGGACCCATGCCTCGGCCGAACTCGACCACCCCGCCCAGCACTTCATGTTCGACTTCGGCACCGTCCCGGACGGCACCCCCGTGGCCGTCCCGGCCGGTGAGCTGGACGACCACCGCTGGGCCGCCGTCGAGGAGGCGCTGGACCTGCTCGGACCGGCCCGTTCGGCCAGGCTGCGGGCGGCGCTGGAGGCGGCTGTCGACGGCCGGGTCCGGATCGTCACCACCCGCGTCTCCGGGTTCTGAGCGGACGAGCCCTGCCCCGGGCGCGAGTCCCGGACGCGAGTCCCGTCCGGGAGGCCGGTCCGCGAGCTTCCCGTCCGGGGCAGGGCGCCCGGGTCTCACTGCTGGGGCCCGGACTCCTCGTTCCGCGCGGCGATGATGGCGGCGATCGCCTCCGAGACGAAGGTCTCCGTCTCGGACTTGTCCACCCGCAGCCCGGCGAGCACTCCCTGGCCGTTCTCCAGCTCCAGGAGCGCGAGCAGGATGTGTTCGGTGCCGACGTAGTTGTGCCCGAGCTTGAGCGCCTCCCGGAAGGTCAGCTCGATCACCTTCTTGCCCTGGGCGTCGTACGGGATCAGCGCGGGCACCACCTGCTCGACGGCGGTCGGCAGGGCGGCGGTGGCCGCCGTCCGGACGGCCTCCGGGGTGATGCCCTGGGCGGCGAGCGCCTTGACCGCGATGCCCTCGGGCTCGGCGAGCAGGCCGAGCAGCAGGTGCACCGCGGTGATCTCGGCGTTGGCGGCCTTCCTGGCCTCCTCCTGCGAGGCCACCACGACCTTGCGGGCCCGGGGCGTGAACCGGCTGAATCCCTGGCTCGGGTCGAGGTCGTTCGGGGCGCCCGGGTCCTTGGGGACGAAGCGCTTCTGGGCGGCCTGCTTGCTGACGCCCATGCTGCGGCCGATGTCGGTCCAGGAGGCGCCGGAGCGGCGGGCCTGGTCGACGAAGTGGCCGATGAGGTGGTCGGCGAGGTCGCCGAGGTGGTCGGCGGCGATGACCGCGTCGGAGAGCTGGTCGAGCGCGTCGGGGTGGACCTTCTTGATCGCGGCGATCAGGTCGTCGAGGCGCAGCGGAGTGCTGGTGGGAACAACGGGATTCTCCATGCGTCAACCGTAGGTTGTCGACCCGATGGTCGTCAACCATCGGTTGACGATGGTCGTGGAGGTTTCGCGGGCCCGCGCTACGCGGCGGGCAGCAGCCGCTCCCGGACGGCGGCGATCCGTGCGGGCGTCACACCGGCCGCGAGCAGGTAGCCGGCCGGGTCGAAGCCGTCGAGCGCGGCCGCCAGCGCGGCCTCGGCGGTGGTCCCGGCCTCGGCGAGCACCGCGTCGATCCGGCGGTACGGGTCAGGCAGGCCGAGCATCCCGTACAGCGGGCGGACGTTGGGGCCGCTCAGCAGGTAGTCCTCGGTGATCGCGGCCCGGTCGACCCCGGCCAGGGCGAGCAGCAGCAGGGTGGCCAGGCCGGTGCGGTCACGGCCGGCGCCGCAGTGCACCACCACGCCGCCGGGGCGGGCGCCGGCGATCGCGGAGACCAGCGCGGCGGCGGCGTGCGGGCAGTGGTCCAGGTACGGGCGGAGCGCGAGCGGGGTGCCGTCCAGCCGCCCGTGGGCCTCCCACCAGGCGGGGCCGGCCAGTTCGTCCAGCGGGACGCGGACCAGGTCGACGTCCTCGGGGAGCGGGAGGAGCGGTTTGTACTCCTCGGCGTTGCGCAGGTCGACCACGGTGCGGACGCCGTGGTCGAGGAGGGTGTCCCAGCCCTCGGCGGTGAGGCGGTCCAGGTTGTCCGCCCGGACCATCGCGCCGCGGGCGGTGAGCCGCCCGGACGCGGTGGGCAGTCCGCCCAGGTCGCGGACGTTCAGGCAGCCGTCCCAGACCAGCGTGCGGTCCTCGGTCCTGATCGGCGCGTGCGTCGTCCGGTTCATGGGGCTCCCCGTTTTCTCGTCGGGGGTCCCGTTACCCCCTCGTTATAACGACTCCCGGGAGATCCGGATGGTTCCTCGCTGTTCGAGTCCCCGGAACCGGCTGTTCGGGGAAGGGGCGGGCCGGGCGCCCGGGACGGACCGCGTGCTCAGGCGGTGGTCGGGGCCTCGGCCTCGGCGCGGACCAGCCGCACGATCGGGTCGGTCGCGGTCTGTCCGAGCAGCGAGCCGGCCACGATCGCGCCGATCAGGAAGACCGTGGACAGCCAGGCCATGGTCGACACCGGAAGGGTGAAGGCGCCGGTCACCCGGGCCGCGCACTCGGCCAGCAGCACGGTGCCCCAGATGCCGGAGAACAGGCGCTCGTGGCGGCGGAAGGCCCGCGACCCGGCCGCCCGGCCCTCTGCCAGCCGCTGCCAGGCGGCGGCGCGCTCCCGCCTGCCCCTGGTGATGAAGGGCATCAGTATCGGGGTCATCACCGGCCGGCCGATCAGCGCGGAGACCAGGATCGCCAGCGCCACGGTGCCGCTCAGCCCGCCGTCCTTGGCGATCATCAGCCGGGCGTCGCCGGTGACGAAGGTCAGGGCCAGGCCCGCCAGGTTGACGGCCAGCATCAGCGCGGCCCACAGGTTGAGCGTGCGTTCGCGCAGCAGGCCGAGGACGGTCCTGGCGGCCGGGAAGGCACTGCTCCAGGCCAGCGCGGCGAACTCGCTCAGACCGAGGGCCGAGTGCAGCAGGAAGTAGCCGGCGAGCGGGACGGCCACGTCGAGGGCGAGCGGGCGGAGCCCGGAGACCAGCGGGTTCGGCGCCTCGGCGCCGGTGGCCGCCGGGGCGACCGGAGCGGGAGCGGTGACGGTGCTGGCGGTGGCACTGACGGTCTGGCTCACGGTGGGTTCCTTCCCGACTGGTGGCCGCGGGCCGCTGCCCGCGTCGTGCCTCCAGTCTTTCCGTCCGACCCTCCGTCAGAGCAGTGCCGTCCGTTGCGTCATCCGCGTGACAGCTGTCATGGTGCGCGCCGTGACACCCCCTGTGACCTGCGGTTTCCTAGCCCTCGACGGGGAAGGTCCACAGCTCGCGGCCCAGGGTGTCCAGGCAGCGGACGGTGCCGAAGCGCTCGTCCCCGGCGGACAGGAAGCCCTGCGCGGTGCCCGCCAGGACGATCCGGGCGACGCCGTCGCCCCTGGCCCAGGCGCCGGTCAGCACCAGTGCCCGGCCGGCCAGTTCGGCGCGCTGCACCCGAGCCACCGAGGCGGTCAGCAGTGCGGCGTTGACCGCCTCCAGCTCGGCGGGGGAGAGGTAGGTCTCGCCGGTGGACGTGCGGTCCGCCTCGGCCCGGCGCCGCAGTTCCGGCAGGCCGTAGTGGCGCACGGCGGCGACGGCGTCGTCCAGCGGGAGCCGCCAGCGCGGCCCGGGCAGCACCTCCCACCAGACGTCCTCGCCGACCGGCAGCACCTCGCCGATCCGGGCCCGCCAGGTCTCGACGCCGTACCGGGTGCGCGGGTCGGGCCGATGGCCGGGGAGGGCCGCGGCGGTCCAGTCGGTGCGGCGGACCAGGCTGAGGTCGAAGGTGAAGGGCACCCGGTCGGCGGCGGGGCGCTCGACCAGGCCGAGCAGCAGCCAGTGGGTCTCGTCCGGCAGGCTGAAGGTCCGGCGCCACCCGGTGAGGCCCAGGGCGCGCAGGGCGGGTGCGAGGTGCTCGCGCAGGCCCTTCGCGTGGAGCTCGTGGGCGGTCGTCATCACGGTCTTTCCTGCTGGTCGGGCTGCCGGGGGTGGTGCTCCCCGCCGGATCGGAGCGGCCCGGCCCGGAACGGCCCGGACGGACCTGGGGAGGGAGCGCGCGACCGGGGCCCGCACGGGTCGTGCGTGCGCCCGCGAAGGGGACCGCGAACGGGCAAGGTCACGGCGGCGGGCCGGGTGCGTCGGCGGATCCGGCATCCGGGCGCGTCGGCGGCCCGGACTGCTTCGCCTACCGACAACGTAGGCCGGACGGGCCCCTCAGGACCGTGGGCGAACGGCAGCAGTCCTCGGGACCTTGGCCCCGGCCGGGCCGGTCGTTCGGCCGGGACCGAGGCGTTCGCCCGAATGGCGCATCATGTGGCGGGTGCAGAGTGCAGAGCGCCCCGGAGCGGGCACCGGCGGCCCCGTCGGCCGGTCCGGACCAGTACCACCCGCCGGCCCGTCGCCCGGCCCGGATCCCGCTCCCCCCGACCTGACCGAGGCGGTCCGCGCCGCGCAGGGCGGGGACGAGGAGGCGTTCCGGCTGCTGTTCCGGACCGTCCAGCCGGGTCTGCTGCGCTACCTGCGGGTGCTGGTCGGCGGCCGGCCGGAGGACGCGCAGGACGCCGAGGACATCGCCTCGGAGACCTGGCTCCAGATCGCCCGTGACCTGCGCGGCTTCTCCGGCGACGGGGACGGCTTCCGCGGCTGGGCCGCCACCGTCGCCCGCCACCGGGCCCTCGACCACCTGCGCGCCCGGCGCCGCCGTCCGGTCGCCGACCTGCCCTTCGAGCAGCTGGCCGGGCTGGCGGCGGGGGACGACACCGCGAGGGCCGCGCTGGCCACGGTCGGCACCGCCGACGCGCTGGCGCTGATCTCCCGGCTGCCGCGCGACCAGGCCGAGGCGGTGCTGCTGCGGGTGGTCATGGAACTGGACGCGGAGAGCGCCGCCCGGGTGCTCGGCAAGCGGGCCGGCAGTGTCCGGATGGCCGCCCACCGGGGCCTGCGGCGGCTGGCGAAGCTGGTGGAACCGCTCGCCGGAGGGGGCGGCATCCCGGCCGCCAGGGGCGAGGGAGCGGCCTCCGGGGCCCCGGCGACCGCGGCCGGTGCGGCCCCCGGAACGGGCGGTGGCGAGGCCGCCGGGCGACCCGCGGGGAAACCCGCGAAAAAAAGTTCTCCGCAGGGTGTGACAGAACGCCGGGCCGCGACGCTGAAGGACATGAGATGAGCACCAACCGATCCCGTCGGATCGACCGTGATGCCGCCGAGCAGCTGCTCGGTGGTGCCGTGGGCGGCCCGTCGGCCGGGCAGGACGCCTCGCTCACCGGACCGGACGGCGGTCCCGGGCAGCTCGCCCGGGTGCTCGCCGCGGCCGCCGCCCCCGCGGCGGCCGGCGAACTGGCCGGGGAGGAGGCCGCCCTGGCCGCGTTCCGGGAGGCGAGTCTCGCGCCCGACCCGACAGTGACCCCCGTCCGGAGACGATCGATGGCAACCGCCGCGCTGGCCAGGGCCTTCAGCACGAAGGCCACTGCCGTCGTGCTCGGCGCCACCGTGCTGTGCGGCGTCGCCGTCGCCGCCGGCACCGGCAACCTGCCGTCCGCGCTGGGCGGTGGCCCCCGTCGCCCGCCACCGGGCCCTCGACCACCTGCGCGCCCGGCGCCGCCGTCCGGTCGCCGACCTGCCCTTCGAGCAGCTGGCCGGGCTGGCGGCGGGGGACGACACCGCGAGGGCCGCGCTGGCCACGGTCGGCACCGCCGACGCGCTGGCGCTGATCTCCCGGCTGCCGCGCGACCAGGCCGAGGCGGTGCTGCTGCGGGTGGTCATGGAACTGGACGCGGAGAGCGCCGCCCGGGTGCTCGGCAAGCGGGCCGGCAGTGTCCGGATGGCCGCCCACCGGGGCCTGCGGCGGCTGGCGAAGCTGGTGGAACCGCTCGCCGGAGGGGGCGGCATCCCGGCCGCCAGGGGCGAGGGAGCGGCCTCCGGGGCCCCGGCGACCGCGGCCGGTGCGGCCCCCGGAACGGGCGGTGGCGAGGCCGCCGGGCGACCCGCGGGGAAACCCGCGAAAAAAAGTTCTCCGCAGGGTGTGACAGAACGCCGGGCCGCGACGCTGAAGGACATGAGATGAGCACCAACCGATCCCGTCGGATCGACCGTGATGCCGCCGAGCAGCTGCTCGGTGGTGCCGTGGGCGGCCCGTCGGCCGGGCAGGACGCCTCGCTCACCGGACCGGACGGCGGTCCCGGGCAGCTCGCCCGGGTGCTCGCCGCGGCCGCCGCCCCCGCGGCGGCCGGCGAACTGGCCGGGGAGGAGGCCGCCCTGGCCGCGTTCCGGGAGGCGAGTCTCGCGCCCGACCCGACAGTGACCCCCGTCCGGAGACGATCGATGGCAACCGCCGCGCTGGCCAGGGCCTTCAGCACGAAGGCCACTGCCGTCGTGCTCGGCGCCACCGTGCTGTGCGGCGTCGCCGTCGCCGCCGGCACCGGCAACCTGCCGTCCGCGCTGGGCGGTGGCCCGGCCGAGGCGGAGCACACGCTCGGCGGCCGGG
>NZ_MSJQ01000088.1 GCF_014596515.1 Streptomyces sp. CBMA156 | reverse complement strand
CCGAGCGGCGCGGAGCGGGCCGGCTGCGGCGCCGGTGCCCGCCGGTCCGCCGGGGCGAGCAACTCGGCGTGCAGGGAGCGGAGTCCGCGGCCCGGGTCCACCCCGAGCTCCTCGGCCAGGGCGCGCCTGGCCCGCTCGTAGTGGCGCAGCGCCTCGGCCGTCCGGCCGCTCTCGTGCAGCGCCCGGATCATCAGCAGCTGCAACGGTTCGTCCAGCGGGTGCCGTTCGCACAGCTCGGCCAGCTCGGCGACCAGCTCGGCGGCCCGGCCGAGGCCGAGGTCGGCGGTGATCCGGTGGCGGCGGGCCTCCTCGCGCTGGGCCTCCAGCCGGGTGGCAGGGCCGGTGCGGTCCGGCAGGTCGGCCAGGGCCGGGCCGCGCCACAGCGCCAGGGCGGCGCGCAGCCTCTCGGCCGCGAGCGCGTGGTCCCCGGCGTCCAGGGCGCGGCGGCCCTCGCCGGTCAGCCGCTGGAAGTCGGCGACGTCGGTGGCCGGGCCGGTCAGCCAGTACCCGGCCGGGCCGGAGCCGACCTCGTCCCGGCCGATGGTGCGGCGCAGCCGGCCGACCAGGGTCTGGAGCGCGGCGGAGGAGTCCTGCGGCGGCCCGGTGTCCCACACCTCGTCCACCAGCAGGTCGGCCGGGACCGGCCTGCCCTGTCTCAGGGCCAGGGCGGTGAGCAGGGCCCGCAGCCGGGCACCGCCGACCGGTACCGCGGTGCCGTCGTCGTGGTGGGCCGTCGTCGTCCCGAGGATGCCGTAGTGCACCGGACCATTCTGGTCGATCGGCGGAGCAGGGGCCGCACAATTGTGCTGCCGCCCTCCCGGACCCGGCGCGTAGGGTGGAACGCCACCGCCCGGCCGGACGTTCACCCGGAGCGGCTTGTCCGGTCACCGGCCCGCCCGGCATGATCGGTCCCGTCCCGCGTCCGCCCCTCCCCCGCCTCCGGAGCACCCACACCATGACCTTCGCCGCCACGCCGAGCTCCCGCAGCGAGGACCGCCGGATCAGCCCGGTGTTCTGGGTGCTTCTCGCCGTCCTCGGCACGTCCGGCTGGGCGGTGTACTCCGGCTACGGCAACATGCGGTTCGGGATCTTCCTGTTCGTGATCGCGGGCTGGATGGTCTCGCTCTGCCTGCACGAGTATGCCCACGCGCGCACCGCGCTGCACGGCGGCGACATCAGCGTCGGCGCCAAGGGCTACCTCACGCTCAACCCGATGAAGTACGCCAACGTGCTGCTCAGCTTCGTGCTGCCGATCGTCTTCATGATCCTCGGCGGCATCGGCCTGCCCGGCGGCTCGGTCTGGATCGAGCGGCACCGGATCCAGGGCCGGCTCAAGCACAGCCTGATCTCGGCCGCCGGGCCGCTGGTGAACCTGGTCGCCGCCGTGCTGATCCTGGTCCCGGTCGGCGCGGGCTGGCTGGACGATCCCAAGCTGGACACGGTCTCGCCGCTCGCCGTGGCCCTGGGCTTCCTCGGCATGCTCCAGCTGAGCGCGACCCTGCTGAACCTGCTGCCGGTGCCGGGCCTGGACGGCTACGGGATCATCGAGCCCTGGCTGTCGTACAAGACCCGGCGGGCGGTCGAGCCCTTCGCCCCGTACGGGATGCTCGCGGTGTTCGTGCTGCTCTGGCAGCCCGCGGTGAACCAGTGGTTCTTCGAGGCCGTGTACGGCGCGATGGAACTGCTCGGCGTCGACCGGGGGTACGCCCAGATCGGCCGCCAGCTGTTCAGCTTCTGGCGGGGCTAGGCCGGGGCTAGGCCCGGGCTAGGCCTGCTCGGCGGCGGCCGCCGCAGCCGCGGCGATCTTCTCCCGGCGGCGGTTCATCCACAGCACGTTGCTGGCCACGCCGGCCAGCGGCAGCCAGATCAGGCCCAGCCAGAGGCCCTGGGTGAGCGAGAAGACGGCGGCGACCAGCGCCAGGGCGACGACGATCAGGGCGAGCAGGGACGTGCGAGGCATGGCGGCGGACTCCTGGGAGCGGGTGCGGACGGCCGGGTTGCGGCCGTCCCCCATTGTCGCCGACCTCACCTCCGGAGCGGGGCCAGGGGTGAGGTCGACACGGCGGGCGTTGCCGGGACGTCTGCTCAGACGTCGGTGATCCGCAGCCCCGCGTGGGCCTTGTAGCGGCGGTTGACCGAGATCAGGTTGGCCACCAGCGCCTCCACCTGGTGGGCGTTGCGCAGCCGGCCCGCGAAGATGCCGCGCATCCCGGGGATGCGGCCGGCCAGGCCCCGGACGACGTCGGTGGCCTCCCGGTCGTCGCCGAGCACCATGACGTCGGTGTCGATGGTCTCCACCGACTCGTCCTGGAGCAGCACCGCCGAGAGGTGGTGGAAGGCGGCGGTGACCCGGGAGTCCGGCAGCAGGGCGGCGGCCTGCTGGGCGGCGCTGCCCTCCTCCGGCTTCAGCGCGTACGCGCCCTGCTTGTCGAAGCCGAGCGGGTTGACGCAGTCGACGACGATCTTGCCGGCGAGTTCCCCGCGCAGCGCGGTCAGGGTGGCGGCGTGGCCGTCCCACGGGACCGCGATGATCACCACGTCGCTCTCCCGGGCGACGGTGGCGTTGTCGGCGCCGCGCACGCCGAGGCCCAGCTCGGCCGCCGAGGCCTCGGCCCTGGCGGCGTCGCGGGAGCCGATGATCACCTGCTGGCCGGCCTTGGCCAGCCGCAGGGCCAGGCCGCGCCCCTGGTCGCCGGTGCCGCCGAGGACACCGACCACCAACTGCGAGACGTCCGGGACCTCGTGGGCCGGGTTTGTCGCTGAATCGAGGGAAGTCATGGGCCGATCCTGCCAAATCCCCGGCCTCCCGGGACATCCTGGCCCGCATGGACGCGGTGAGAGTTTCGGCACTCCGGGAACGGCTGACGGGCACGGGCTGGCTGGAGGCGGTCGGCGGCTTCGCCGGATCGCTGCGCCGTTCGGTGGAGCGGCGCGGGGCGAGCGGGCTGCTGCTGGTCGGCACCGAGGGGTACGAACCCTGGCACCTGGCCGCCCACCTGGACGACGAGGCCGCCTGGTCGGACGTCCCGCGGCTGGCGCCCACCCTGGTGCGGCACCGGCCGCCGGCCGGTGCCCCGGCCCACCTGACCCACGACCTGCGGCGGCTCACCGAGGCCGGACGCGGCGCCACCGTGCTGGTGGTGGCGCCGGAGGCGGCCGGCGCGCAGCTGCTGGAGCGGGTGCGGGACGCCCGGCGGCACGGCGCGACCGTGCTCGCGCTGGACGGGGGCACCCCCGACGGGCCAGGCGATCCCGGTGACCTGCACGGCCTTGCGCACGAACGGCTGACCGTCGGCACCGCCGCCGAGGAGCCCTTCGACCTCGCCCAGCACCTGGTCAGCGCGGCCGCCGGGCAGTGGGCAGGCCACCGCTCCGTCCGCGACCGGCTCGCCGGGCTCGCCGGGCGGCTGGCCTCGATGCCCGCGATCAGCCGCTGGTAACCGGGCCGGCCCCGTTCACCACGGGCCGGTTCGCAGGCCGCCCGAAAACCCTTTGCGGGAACGGCGATCGGCGTCCGAGGATAACGGTTCGTGACCGACGAACCCCCGCATCCCCCCGTGCCCGGGCGCGCCCGGACGCTGCTGCGCTCACTGACCCCGGACCTCTCCCCCTGGCGTGCCTCGCGGGACTTCCGCTACCTGTGGACCTCCGGCTGCGTCACCAGCTTCGGCAGCTTCCTGACCCTCGTCGCCGTACCGATGCAGATCAAGGAACTCACCGGCTCCTCCTTCGCGGTCGGCCTGATCGGCGCCGTCGAGCTCGTCCCGCTGGTCGTCTTCGGCCTCTGGGGCGGCGCCCTCGCCGACGCCGTGGACCGCAGGAAGCTGGTGCTGCGCGCCGAGGCGGCGCTCGGCCTGCTGGCCGGACTGCTGCTGCTCAACGCCCTGTTGCCGCACCCGCTGCTCTGGCCGATCTACCTGGTCGCCGCGCTGGTCGCGGCCGCCGACGGCCTCCAGCGCCCGGCACTGGACTCGCTCACCCCGCGGCTCGTCCCGCACCAGCACCTGACCGCCGCGTTCGCCCTCAACTCGCTTTACCACAACGCCGCTTCGGTGGCCGGCCCGGCGCTGGCCGGCGTCGTGGTGGCCTTCGCCGGGGTGCAGACCGCGTACGCGCTGGACATCCTCACCTTCGGCCTCTCGCTGCTGCTGCTCGTCCGGATCAAGGCGGTGCCGCCGCCCACCGGCGCCGAGCGGCCGTCGGTCCGGGCGGTGCTCACCGGCGTCCGCTACGCGTGGAGCCGCAAGGACCTGCTCGGCACCTACGCGATCGACATCTGCGCCATGCTGTTCGCCTACCCGGTGGCCGTCTTCCCCTTCCTGGCCTCGGAGTTGGGCGCGGACTGGGCGCTCGGCCCGATGTACGCGGCGTCCGCCCTGGGCGCCCTGCTGGTCGGCGTGACCAGCGGCTGGACCTCCCGGGTCCACCGGCACGGCCGGCTGCTGCTGGCCGCCGCCGTCGGCTGGGGCGCGGCGATGGCGCTCGCCGGGCTGTCCGGGCACATCTGGCTGGTGCTGCTCGGCCTGGCGCTGGCCGGCGGCGCCGACGAGATCAGCGGGCTCGCCCGCTCGACCATGTGGAACCAGTCCATCCCGGACGCGGTGCGCGGCCGGATGGCGGGCGTCGAACTGCTCAGCTTCTCCGTCGGCCCGCAGCTCGGCCAGGTCAGGGCCGGCACCATGGCCGGACTGGTCGGCGTGCGCGCCTCGGTGTGGGCCGGCGGCCTCGCCTGCGTGGTCGCGGTGCTCGCGGTCGCCGCCGCCCTGCCGAAGCTGCTCTCCTACGACGACCGCACCGACCCGCACGCCGCCGCCGTCCGCGCCGAGCACGAACGCGCCGCCCGGGAGGCCGTCACCGCGGTGTGACAGACTCCCGCCCATGGCGGTGGGGGGTTGGCAGAAGTGGGCGGGCCTGGTGCTCGTCCTGACCGTGCTGGCGGGCATCGTGGCCGGCTGGCTGTTCTGGCCGGACGGCGGGACGGTGAGGCCGGCCATCCGGGCGGACCGTACGGCCAGCGGACCGCCGCCGCCGGACCTGCGGGCGCTCGCCGACTCCCCCGAGGTGGTCGCCGCCGACCGGGCGCTCGGCGCGGAGATCGACCGCCGGCTCGCCTCGCTCCTCCCCGCGCTCTCCGGCGCCGAGGTGATCGGCGAGGGCCTCCGGGACGGCTGCGCCGTCGGGCCGAGCTGGTCCGACGGCTTCGGCACCCGCCGGCCGGCCGCGGAGTGCCGCCGACAGGTGGTCAGGTACCTGGCGGTGGCGGGCGATCCGCAGCAGATCCGGTCCCGGTGGGAGCCCGCGCTGACCGCCCAGGGCGCCAGGGCGGCCGACACCAACGCCTCGCCCCGGCCGGGCGAGGTGCTCTGGTACGGCTTCCCCCGGGAGGACAGCGCGGACCTGCTCGGGGTGCGTCTGGGCTTCGACGAGCGGAAGGGCCCCGAGGCCTCGGCCACCCCCGGCCTGAACGTCCCCCGGCCGCGGTCCCCCGACGACGGCGTGACGGCCTGGGCGGACCGCGGGTCCCGCCCTCCGGGGCCGCAGGACCAGGCGGCCGCCCAGGCCTTCGCGAGCGGGCGGCGCCTCGTCGTGCTGGAGATCTCGGAGAACTACTTCACCGGCCCCGAGCCGCGCTGACCACCGGCTCCCGCCCCTCGGCCGCCGAGCGGCCGCTACTCGGTGTCGTCCTCGGGCCGGTCGTTCCAGTGCGGGTCGTTGCGCCACTCCCGGTTGCGCTCGTCCGCGATCCGCAGCGCCTGGGCGGCCTCTTCTCGGCTGGCGTACGGCCCCAGGCGGTCCTTCGCCGGACACTCCGGCCCCTCCTCGACCTTCTGGTGCTTGATGCAGTAGAACCACTCGCCGGGCTTGCCGGTCGGCTTGCGGTTGAATCCGAGGGGCATGGCACTCTCCCGTTCGAAGGATGGGTCGGTACCGATCATTCCCCGCAGCGGGCCCGGCCGCACACCGCCCGGGTCCGGCCCGGCCCGACGACTAGACTCGCGGCATGGCTCTCGTACCCGGCATCCAGTCCCCCACCCGCAAGGTCCCGGCGAACATCGCGCGCCCCGAGTACGTCGGCAAGCCCGCGCCGACGCCGTACACCGGGCCCGAGGTGCAGACCGCCGAGACGGTCGAGAAGATGCGGATCGCCGGCGGGATCGCCGCCCGGGCGATGGAGGAGGCGGCGAAGCTGATCGCCCCCGGCGTCACCACCGACGCGCTGGACGCCGTCGCCCACGCGTACATGTGCGACCACGGCGCCTACCCCTCCGACCTCGGCTACCGGGGCTTCCCCAAGTCCGTCTGCACCTCGATCAACGAGGTGATCTGCCACGGCATTCCGGACTCGACCGTGCTCCAGGACGGCGACATCGTCAACATCGACGCCACCGCGTACATCCACGGGGTGCACGGCGACCTCAACGCCACCTACCTGGTCGGCGACGTGGACGAGGAGTCCCGGCTGCTGGTCGAGCGCACCAGGGAGTCCCTCGACCGGGCGATCAAGGCGGTCAAGCCGGGCCGGCAGATCAACGTCATCGGGCGGGTCATCGAGTCCTACGCCAAGCGCTTCGGCTACGGCGTGGTACGGGACTTCACCGGGCACGGCATCAACACGTCGTTCCACTCCGGCCTGATCATCCCGCACTACGACAGCGAGCGGGCCACCGAGGTGATCAAGCCGGGCATGACCTTCACCATCGAGCCGATGCTGACCCTGGGCACCTACGACTACGAGGTCTGGGCGGACGGCTGGACGGTCGTCACCAAGGACCGCAAGCGCACCGCCCAGTTCGAGCACACCCTGGTGGTCACGGCGGACGGCGCGGAGATCCTCACCCTGCCGTGACGACGTGCCGGCGTGACGCCGCTCGACCGCGGCGTCGCGCGCCCGGCATGATCCACAAGAGAGGCCCTAGCCGATCAGCCACTGCTCCTCGGCGACGGCGCCCACCTCGGTGCAGGCGTCGGTGAGCACGTCCAGGACGCGCAGCGGGTCCGGCAGCGGCTGCTCGGGCCCGCGCAGCCACCGCACCTGGGAGCCGTCCGGCAGCGCGGCCGGCGGCAGCAGGGTGTACGAGCCGCGGCAGTGCCAGCGCAGGCCCGGGTGCTCGGACATGGTGTCCGGGGTGGAGTCGAGCGCGCTCGGCCACCACTCGTCCTCGTCCTGAGGGGTGCCGCGGGTGGCGGTGAAGAACAGGTAGCGGTCCTCACCGACGGCGGCGACCGGGCCCTCGACGCCGAGCGCGGTCAGCCGCTCCAGCGCCAGCCGGCCGGCCTCCACCGGGACGTCCAGCACGTCGTGCACCCGGCCGGTGGCGGTGACGAAGTTGGCCTGCGGGTCGCGGGCGAGCCAGCGGGAGAGCTGCTCCGGGTCAGTGGTGGCCTGGGTCTGCCAGGCGAAGGAGACCGGGTGCTGGGCGGGGGCGGGACACGCCACCCGGTCACAGGAACACCGGTAGCCGGCCGGATGCGCGGCGGGCGCGAGCGGGAATCCGGCGCGCACCGCGCCGAGCAGCTGATCGAGTCCGGCCGGGCCGTCCGCGCCCCCTGCCCGCTGACGATCACGCCTCTGCCACCAGGTCGTCCACCTGCCGCCGGCTTCCATCGGGCCCCTTCCGCGCAACTGCCGTGCCTGGTGCGACACAGCGTTCGACGTACCACTCGGACGCAACGCACGGCGCCCCCGGCTGCTTCCCGGGGTGTTCGGCCCTGACGTCCGCGCCCTGCCGGCCGCGGCCCGGGGTCACCGGACGGCCGACGCCGGGGTCACGGTACGCAGTCGCGGCAGCACGCTGTCCGCGCCAAACCGGCCGGAGGGAACGCGGATTCGCGCCTCACCCGGCCCGTACGGGGCCCGCTGACCCGGGGTGGACCCCGAGGGCGTAACAGGAAGGATAAGGGTGCGGAGGCCTTCCGGATGACCGGGGGCGGTGCCTCTCCGGTCACACTCGCGGTGCCGCCGGCGGGCGCGCCCCGGGCACGCTCCGGGCACGCCGCCCGCACGCGGCGCCCCGCCCGCCCTCCCGCCCGGGAGTTGCCGGTCACCCCCGGACTCCCCCTGCGGCCCCGCCTCCAGGGCCGATCCCAGGTCACCCCGTGGAGGTGAGACCCTGGGGGGATGAAGAGCGCGGACACCGCATTCGTCGGCGGCCCCCTGGACGGGCGGATCCTGCCCGTCCCGCTGGGGCCGATGCTCGGCGTGCCCAAGAAGTACAAGGTGCCGGTCCCCGCGCACGGCGAGGCCCCCGCGCGCACACTGGTGTACGTCCGGAGCAAGCAGGTTCGGGGCCTGAGCTGGTTCTGGCGCTACGAGTACGACGAGGCGGCCTCCGGCTGACGGCCGCCTCCTTCCCCGCAGGCTCCCCCGGGAGGTCGGCATGGCGAGGACGGTACGGCACCCGAGGAACCGCTCCCGCGCGGTCGAGCACCACAACCGGCAGGTCGCCGGCGTCACCGGGGTGCTGCTCCTGGCGGTGTGCCTCTACAGCGTGATCATCGAGCCGAACGCCTGGCTCTGGTTCGGCTGGGCGGTGCTGCTGCTGGTGTGCGCGGCCCTGTTCGTGGTCCGGCCGTGAGGCCTTCTCCCCGGCCGCCCGGGCAGCGGCACCGCCCCGCCCCCGGGCCGGTCAGTCGTCCTCGGCGAGGATGAGGTACAGCTTCTTGCGGGCCTCGGTCAGCACCGTCAGGCCCTTGGTGCGCTGCGCCTCGGTGCCGGTGGCCATGACCTGGCGGATCGCCTGGTCGACGGCGGCGAGCGCCTGGCCGACCTCCTGGACGGCCTCCCAGTCGACCTCCCGGCCGGCCTCCGCCCACGGTTCGTCCGGCCCGGCGTCGGCCTCGGCCCGGCCCGCCTCGGTGAGCGAGACCAGCCGCTTGCCGCCGACCTCCTCCGCGGTGATCAGGCCCTCCTCCTCCAGCAGCTGGAGGTTGGGGTAGATCGACCCCGGGCTGGGCCGCCAGGCTCCGCCGGTCCGCTCGGCGATCTCGGCGATCATCTCGTAGCCGTGCATCGGCCGCTCCTTGAGCAGCGCCAGCAGCGAGGCCCTGACGTCACCGCGCCTGGCCCGGCCACCGCGCCGCCCGTGCGGACCGCCGCGCCGGCCGCCGTGCCCGCCGAAGCCGTGCCCGTACGGGCCGCCCATCGGCCGGCCGGGGCCGCCACCGCCGAACGGCGGACCGAACCCGCCGAACGCCTCCCGGCCCTCGGCGCCCTCTCCGGGCATCCCCCGGAAATCCGGGCCCTGGCCACGGCGGAACCCGCCGCCCACCGGGCCCTCCCAACGGAACCGCATTCCCTGACGTTCCGAGCGCATCGCGCCCACCTCCTCGGATCCCTGAGGTTCAACGAGGCAGTCGAGTTACTGTCTCGATAGTTCGACGATATATCGGCGACTGTCGCTCGTCAACGGATTCCGACACGCCCGCGAAGCGCCCCGCATCCCCCGTCCAGCCGCTACGGTGGCGGGCATGGCCGCAGAACGAGACCTTGCGACGCTGCTGCGCGGAATGAGCCCGCGGCTCGACCCGGGGCGGTACGTCTACTGCACGCTCCCCACGCGGGTGCCCGCCGGCATGCGGCCGGTGGTGACCGTCGCCGAGCCCGAGGGAATGACGGTGGTGGTCGCCCAGGAGGAGGCGGACGCGCTCGGGCTGCGCTACGAGTACGTGGCGGCCTGGATCACCCTGCGGATCCACTCGGCGCTGGAGGCCGTCGGGCTGACCGCCGCCGTGTCCGGCCGGCTCGCCGAGGAGGGCATCAGCTGCAACGTGGTGGCCGGCTTCCACCACGACCACCTGTTCGTCGCCGCCGACGACGCCGACCGCGCCGTCCGGGCCCTGGAGGACCTCGCCGCCCGCTCCGTCTGACGACGCCGCCGAGTGGCCGTCTCCCCGGCAGGCTCCAAGACTGGGAGTGACCGCGCGGCCGCTCCCGGCCGCCGCCCCCACCGGAAGGAGACGGCCGTCATGGCCATCTGCGTCACCTGCGGCAACGACTACTGGCTGGCCTTCGAGATCAGGACGGTCACCGGCGACACCTACACCTTCGACAGCTTCGAGTGCGCGATGGAGAAGCTCGCCCCGCGCTGCGAACAGTGCGACGTCCGCATCGTCGGCCACGGCGTCGAGGTGGCGGGCATGTTCTTCTGCTGCGCCAACTGCGCCCGCGTCAACGGCGGCCTCGGCGACCAGATCCGCGACGCCGTCGGCGCGCGCCCCGCCTGACGGGGCCGCCGCGAGCGAACGCAACCGGCGGTGGCCTCCACGGACGAGACGTCCGCGGAGGCCACCGCCGGTGCACCGCCGAGCCCGGTCGGCCAGTCGCCCTACGGCCTCCGAGTTCTCCGAGTCCTCGGAGTCACTGGTAGCGGGCCGTCTCCGGCCGGACGACCAGGCGGACCCGGGTGAGGACGTCCGGAGGCAGTTGCCCGTTGAGCTCACGGCCGTACCGGGCGGCCAGGCGCCGGAAGAACTCGCCCTCGGTGTCCGGCACGATCCGGTGCACCCGGCCCCGGACCTCCAGGCAGCGGTACGGCTGCTCCGGGTCGTTGACCGACACGGAGACCCGGTCGTCGCGTCGGACGTTGGCGTACTTGGCCCGAGTGGTCGACGTGCTGAACGACAACTCGCCGTCCTCCCACAGGAACCACATCGGGTTGACCTGCGGGGCACCGTCCGCCCTGAGGGTGCCCAGATGGCAGAAGAGCGGCCGGGTCAGCAGGTCCTCCTGGCCGGCCGGCACCACCTGGCGGGCCATCAGGCGCCACTGCCGGCGAGAGCGGGTACGGCGTCCAGGTCGTCCGCCGAGCGCAGGGCCACCGTCCGCGTCCAGGGGCGGGCCCGCTCGGCCAGCTTCGTCAACGGCCCCGCGGGCGCCAGCTCGACGTGCAGCGTCCGCGCCGAGGAGTGCCGGGCGATGGACTCCGCACACAGGTCCCACCGGACGGCCGAGGTGAGCTGCGCGACCAGCCGCTGCCGGAGGTCGTCCGGTCCGGTGACGAGTGAGCCGTCGGCGTTGCCCAGCATCGCCGAGTCCGGCGCCCGCCACGGCGCCCTGGCCACGGCGCGGGCGAAGGGCTCCAGGGCCGGAGCCATCGCCTCGGTGTGGAAGGCCCCGGCCACCTCCAGCCGGACCACCCGCATGCCGGCCGGCGGGTTCGCACCGAAGGCCTCCACCGCGGCCGAGGGACCGGCCGCCACGAACTGGTGGCTGCCGTTCCAGTTGGCCACGGACAGTCCCCCGGCCCGGATCGCGTCGACGATCGCCTCGTCCGCCGCGCCGTCCCGCTTGGACGGCATGCACGCCGCCATGCCGGTCGGGGCCGTCGCGCACGCCGCCGACATGGCCTTCCCGCGTTCCCGGGCGAGGGCGACCGCCGCACCCGGGGGGAGGTAGCCCGCACCGGCGGCCGCGGCCAGCTCGCCGACGGAGTGCCCGGCGTACAGCACCCGGCCGGGGTCCACGTCCAGCCGGGCCCGCAGCCGCTTCAGCGACAGCAGCGCCGCCGCTGTGATCAGCGGCTGCGCGACGGCGGTGTCAGCCATCGCGGCGGCGTCACGGCCGGCCTCCAGCAGATCGAGCCCCGCGGACTCGGACCAGTCGGCGAGCAGTTCCCGGGCGTACGGTGCCGAGGCCAGCCAGGAGTCGAGCATGCCCGGTCGGTGCGCCCCCTGACCCGGCACGGTGATCACGTGGTCGTACATGGTGCCTCACTTTCGTCGGACGGCTGGTCAGTCTGCGCTGTTCGCCGCGGCGAGGGAGCCCGGCGGCCGGCTCAGGGTGATCGCGCGCTCCACGGTGAGCACGGTCTGTCCGTCACCGGCGCGGGAGACCCCGGAGAACACCGCGGTGTCCTCGTGCGCTTCGAGCAGTCGCACCGCGTGCACGAGGAGTTCGCCCGCCCGGACCGATCCCTCGAAGCGCAGGTTGCGGGCCGAGCCGAACACCAGCAGCCGGTCGCGCGAACCCTCCTCGGCGTCGAGCACGGCCAGCAGCCCGCACGCCTGGAGGAAGGACTCCAGCACCAGGGTCGACGGGAGCCGGGCCGGTCGGGCCGATCCGGCGTGGCTGCCGACTTCGTGCTGGGACACGGCCTTGACGGCGGTCAGCTCGCCGGGCGCGTGGGCGAGGATCCGGTCGACGTGGAGCGCCGGGTGGCCGTACGGCAGCAGGTCGGCCGGGTCCGGGTACTCGGTCATGACGTGCACCTCCAGGTCGCGGCGATCCGGGCACACCGCCGGCCGTCGACGGTGCAGGTCGTCGTGGTCGACAGCAGCGGGCGTTCTCCGGTGACCCGCGTGTCGAACAGCACCTCCTCCCCCGCCAGGACCGGCAGGCTGAACCGGGCTGACTCGACGGAGAGCAGTTCGATCCCCCCGGGCACGCCGTCCAGGTGGAGTTCGAGCATCTGCTGCACGCCCTCGATCAGGAACACCCCGGGGTAGACCGTCAGCGACGGGAAGTGCCCGGCCAGGTAGGGGTCGTCGGCGCGCACCCGCTTGCGGCCGAGGAATCCGCCCTCCCGCGCCTCGACCGTGTCCACCGCGGACAGCGGCAACTGCCGGGTGGCGGTCACCGCTTGCCGTCCTGACGGCGGAGCAGCACCAGCACGGCCACCACCGACAGCGCGGCGAGTACCACCGAGATCCACATCACCTGGTGAAACGCCGAGGCGTGCGCCGAGGCGAGGGTGGAGACCTGGTCCGGGTGCTGCGCGAAGAGCTGCTTGACGTCACCCGTGGCCAGTTCGTCCGCCGCCCTGGCGGCGTTCAGGTCCGCGGGCAGCGAGGCGTCCGCGAGCCGGGTGTTGACGAACGACGCGACCAGGGCGACGACGACCACGGAGGCGAGGGACTCCGCGGCCAGCCGGATGGTGTTGAACATCCCCGCCGCCATGCCGGCCGAGGTGTTCGGCACGGAGCCGACCGCCGCACCGTCCATGACGCCGTTGAGCACACCGACACCGGCGCCGGTGACGGCCAGCGGGACCGCCAGCGCCCACAGCGCGCTGTCGCCCTCGACGAAGGTCAGCCCGAACGCGCCGAGGCCGATCAGCGCGAGGCCGCCGACCAGGATCAGCCGCAGCGGCACGCCCGCGGCGCTCAGCCGGCCGGACAGCATCGGCACCAGGAAGATGGGTACGGTCAGCAGCAGGATCCGCAGGCCGGCCGCCCCGTTGCCCAGTCCGCTCACGCTGAACAGGAAGGCGGGGAGCAGCAGGAGCAGGCCGATGAAGCCGAACGCGAACTCGATGTTGACCAGGTTGACCGTCAGGAACTGGCGGTCGGCGAAGAGGCCCATCTCGAACATCGGGCTGCTCGTGCGCCGCTCGTGGAGAACGAACAGGACGAAGGTCAGCACCGCGCCCGCGAACAGGGTGACGGTGCGCACGTCCGCCCACCCCGACTGCGGGCCCTCGATCGTACCGATGGTGAGCAGCAGCAGCGCGGCGGTGAACAGGCCCGCCCCGAGGAAGTCGAAGCGGTTGCCGCCCTTGCTGCGGGACTCGGTCAGCACCAGCGAGCCGAGCAGCCCCGCCGCCACGATCAGCGCGTGGAAACCGAACACCGCGCGCCAGTTCAGGAGTTGAGCGATGAAGCCGCTGATGGTCGGCCCGAGCGCGAGCCCGGCGCCGATCACCACACCGACCAGCCCGAAGGCCTTGGCCCGGGCCGGGCCGTCGAACGTGTTGGCCACGATGGCGGTCATCGACGTCACGATGGCGCCGGCCCCGATCCCGGCGGCGGCCCTGGCCACGTCGATCACCAGGGTGCTCTGGGCCAGGACGGTGACCAGCAGGGAGGCCAGGTACATCCCGGCGCCGAGGCGGAAGACCCGGCGCCTGCCGTACTGGTCGGCGAGCACGCCGGTGGCGAGCATGGTGCTCGCCGCGGCCACGTTGTAGGCGTTGACCACCCATTGGAGCGGGGCCAGGCCACCGCCCAGGTCGGTGCCGATTCCCGGTAGCAGGAGCGGCGTGCCGCTGACTCCGAGGGGCACGATCACGACTGCCACCGCGGCCACCGCGAGCACCGGCCACGACGGTGTGCGGCGGTCGCGGGTGTCGGCGGTGCCCGTGCGGATGACGGACTCCGTGCTGGTCACTGTTGGATTTCCTGTCTGTGAGGTCTTGGCCTAGGCGGCGAGCGAACCCGCGAACGAGGCGATGGCACGTACGAGGGAGTTGGCGGGCAGGTCGGCGAAGAGGACGTCGTGGTGGCTCAGCGCCTTGTCCTCGACGAGGTCGAGGCGGCTGATGGCCGACAGCTGGGCGAGTTCCTTCGCGGCCTCCAGCGAGGAGCCGTTGGTGAACGCGGAGGCGTAGGCCAGCACCGGGACGTCGATCTCCTTGGCGTGCAGGCCGCGCAGGCCGAGCAGCTCGGTGATCTCGTTCGGCCGCAGCGGGTCCGCGGCGATCAGGTCGAGCAGGGTGCGGTTCATCGTGTACCACTGGAACCCGCCCGCGCCCAGCGCGTGGGCGTGGGCGACGACACCGAGCCGGGTCGGGCCGTCCTGTACCCAGGTGCCGCCCTCGAAGTGGCCGGCCGTCACGCCGTAGCCCGGCTTGGCGTTGCCCAGGTTGACCAGGGCGGCGAAGACCTCGTGGTTGGTGGCCGAGGCCGGCACGGAGTACCGCTCCGGCAGGCGGGCGGCCAGCGGCGAGGGGGCGGTGGGCTGCTCCAGCACCGCCCGGGCCGCCAGCTTGTAGAACAGTGCGGCGGTCTCCGGCGGGCCGTCGAAGCCGAGGGTGGCCGACGTCGAGGTGTCGGCCTCGAACACGCCGCCCGAGCGGATGCCGGCCAGCCAGCCCTGTGCGGTGCCGAGGTCGATGCCGAACTCCATGCCGGCGCCGCGGAAGGCGTTGAGCGCACCGCCGTCGACCAGGATCAGGCCGTCGATGCTCCGGTGGCCGCCGACTCCGTCGAAGTCCCAGGTCGCGTAGTGCACGGCCTCGGCAGAGCCCACGGAGTGCCCCGCGAGCAGGACCTTGCGCCCGCCCTCGGCGGCCGCGGCGACCGCCACCCGGATGTCGTCGACCAGGACCTGCAGCCCCCACTCGGCGTACTCGCCGAACCGGGCCGCGTCGGGGCGCCGGTGGCCGCCGTCGAGGTAGTGGGCCACGGCCTGGTCCAGGGGCGCCTCGGCCCGGGAGGTGTCGGCGAGGAACACCTCGCGCCGGTCCATGGCCCAGAGCTGCAGGTCGGGCGCGACCGCGGCGACGCTGCGGCCCAGGGCGGTGAAGCCGGCGGCCGTGCCCTCCTTGCCGCCGAGGAACAGCACGACCGTGGAGGCGTGCGGGTTGCCGATCTTCAGCAGGCCGATGGAGGCCTCCGTGCCGGTCCCGGTCGACGCCGGGAGGGTCACGTACTCCTCGCGCCAGGGGCGGAAGGAGGTGGTCAGGGTCGTGTCCATGACTGGATGTTCCTTTCGGTGGTTCTTCTCGACTTCGGTTGCCGCGGGCGGGGTGGGCGGGCGGGTCACACGCCCATCCCGATGCCGCCGCCGATGGGTATCGAGGCTCCGGTGATGAACCCGGCCTCGTCGGAGATCAGGAAGCCGACCAGAGCGGCCACTTCCTCGGGTGTTCCGGTGCGGCGCAGCGGGGTCTGGGAGACCACCTGGTCGCGCCTGCGGTCCGTCAGGCCGGCGATCATCTCGGTCTCGATGAGGCCGGGCAGGACGGCGTTGGCCGTGATGCGCGCCCGCCCCAGTTCCCAGGCGAGGGAGCGGGTCAGGCCGATCAGCCCGCTCTTGGAGGCGGAGTAGCTGGTCTGCCCCGGCGAGCCCCACAGGCCCATGACCGAGGAGACGAACACGATCCGGCCCCACTTGTTCGACATCATGTCGGACACGGCCTCGCGGACGACGTTGAAGGCGCCCGTGAGGTTGGTGTCCAGCACGCCGGCCACGTCGCCGGCGTTCTGGGTGACCAGCAGGCCGTCCTGGGTGATGCCCGCGCTGCTGACGACGATGTCGATCTCGCCGAGCACCTCGCGGGCCTCGCGCACCGCCGAGGCCACCGAGTCGGGATCGCGGACGTCGCAGTGGACGAACGAGACGCCGTCCACCTCGGGGCGGGTGCTGCGGTAGGTGCCGACGACGCGGTACCCGCGCTTGGCCAGGTCCCTGGCGATGGCCTCACCGATGCCCCGGTTGGCCCCGGTGACAAATGCCGATCGCGAGCTCATCGCGACACTCCTTCACAGATCGCCGCGGTGCCGCTCATCATCGAGTCGATGAGCGCGATCGCGGATGTGGTCGCGTCCCCGCCGGAGAGCACGCCGCCCCAGCCCGCTTCCCGGGCGCCTGCGACGTTGCCCGGCAGGTCGTCGGCCAGGACGTTGAACCGGGGGGCCAGGCCCGAGCGGGCCTCGGCGAGACGGAATATCCGGGTTTCGGGTTTGCGCGTGCCGGCGTCGCAGGACAGCAGCACGTCGTCGAAGCCGTCCGCGACGGCGGGGAAGGCGGTCAGGGCCCCCCGCCACTCGACCGGCAGGTTGGACATCAGCCCGACGAAGGCGCCGGCCGCCCGCCACTTCCGCAGGGCCGCCGCCCAGTCCTCGTCGAGCCGCCGGTCGCTCCACCACCGGGTGGCGAAGTCGGACAGGTCTGCGGACACGTCGAAGCGGCTGAGCAGCTCGCGCTCGATCTCCCCGGTCCAGCGGCGCTCGTCGAGGACGCCGGAGTCGAGCACCGCCATTCCGTCCGGGCTGCCGTGGCGCTCGCCGATGGCGCGCAGGCACCGCATGATCTGCGCGGGGGTGAAGTCCGCGCCCTCGCAGAACCGGCGCACCCCCTCGGCCAGCGGCGGGGTGAGGACGCCGCGGAAGTCGCTCCAGATGGCGATCCGGGTCATGACCGCCTCGCCATCGACGTCAGCTCGAACCACATCCCGGTGACGACGCGGTCGTCCTGCCGGCAGCTGACCTCGACGTGGTTGCCGGACCTCCGGGCGACGACGGTGGTCCGGGTGTCGAGTTCGGCGAATCCGGGGAACTCCGCGCGGCAGCCGCTGATGATCCAGTCCACCGGGCGGTCGGTGCACGCCAGGGCGAGCTGGCGGCCCGCCTCGATGAGCACCATCGCGGGGTAGTGGTCGTAGTCGTGGTCGAACAGGCTGGTGTTGGCCAGGTCCGCGTCGAGGAGCGCGGTGGCCCCGTCGGCGGTACGCTCCAGCCCGGCCAGCACGACGTTGGCCGTCTGCGTCCGGCCGACCCGCGCGGGCTCGGCGATGTCCCGGTGGCGCCGGAAGGTGGCCCGCATCGTCGCGGTGGTCGGTGCCGCGGAACCGTTGCGCTGGTAGGCGCGCAGGTCCGCGTACCGCCCCTTGGGTACCCCCTGGACAGCCATCCGCGAGTTCAGCACGGGCTCGTTCGAGCCGCTGACGACGGCCTCCTGCGAGTAATCGATCTGCTTCGGCGAGCCGTCGGCGCGCAGCTTCATCTGCTCCATGGAGGTGGTGATCATCAGCTCCTTGGTGGAGTTCACCAGGGTGTCGACGTTGCTCAGCCGGATGTCGATGGAGTTGAAGAACGCCGCGACCCCGAGCGGAACGCCCTCGAAGCGGTGTGCCGCGCTGATCGCCGCTTGTCTGCACGCCTCGGTCATCAGCAGCAGGTCGAGCCGGTGCCGGCCGTGGTGGTCCAGGTAGTAGGGGCTGATGTCGGTGGTGACCGTCGTGGTGTGGTACCGGTGTTCGGTGCCCCAGCTCGGCGGGGAGACCAGGATCTCCTGCGGGTTGGCGCGGTGCACCAGCTCCTGGGTGATGCGGTTGACGGCCGTGGTCATCGAGTGCTGTCCCCCCTGTTGCGAGCGGTCTTCGGTGCGAGTTCGGCCACGATCCCGTCCGGACGCACGACGCAGGTGACGCGCCGGCTGATGCCCAGGGCGGATCGCAGGGCCGGACCGGTCAGTGACACGACGTCGAGCCCCGCCCCCTGGGCGACCGACTGCCGCACCTTGCTGTGGCGACCCGCCGTACCCGCGGGGTCGAACTCGATGGCGATCGGCTCGGTCAACGACAGGAAGTCGTGCAGGCGCGTCCCGCCGACGGTGTCCGTGGGAATCGCGACGTTCGGCAGCCTGGCGTGGCTGCGGAGCACCCCGACGGCCTTCGGCCGGCCCTGCCCGGGGCCCGGGCTGAACCGCTGGGCGATCTGGGTCTGGCGGGGGATGACCATGCGGTCGAGCAGCCCGGTGCGCTCGGCGCCGTACAGCACCGCGTCCCGCAGGCGGCGGCGCAGCCCGCGCACGCCCCACAGCCGGGTCTGGAGGTCGGTGTCGCGCAACACGTTCTCGACGACCTGGTGGCGTTCGTCCGCCCACTGGGTGAAGACCCGGCCGGACTCCGCCGCGGACCGCGGGTTCCGGCAGATCGCGCCGAGGCGCCACGCGAGGCTGGTCGCGTCCTCCACACCGGTGTTGATGCCCTGCCCGCCCGCCGGGCTGTGCGCGTGGGCGGCGTCCCCGACCAGGAACACCCGGTCCCGCCAGACCTGTTCCGCGGCCTTGCGGTGGATCCGGAACCGCCCGGCCGTGTGGCCGTCGAGGAACCGCACCGGAACCGGCGACCGCTGGTCCACCACGCGCGCCACCGTGTCGACCAGCGCCTCGCCCTCCGGTATCTCGCGGGGTGCGCTGATGAAGGCACGCCACTGCTCGTTCGGGAGCGGCACCATGACAAGCACACCGGTGTCGGTCATGAAGTAGTGCGCGGAGTCGGTGGAAAGCCCGGTGTCGCAGGGACCGTCCGAGAGGAGGAAGGTCTGCTCGTAGGTCTGGCCCACGAACTCGACGCCGATCGCCGAGCGGACGGAGCTGTGGACCCCGTCCGCCCCGATCACCCAGTCGTGGGCCTCCTCCTGCGCGGCACCGGTGCCCAGGTCGGTCAGCGTCGCGGTCACCGTGTCCACGTCCTGCCGCAGCGCGGTCAGTTCGGTGTGGGTGCGGATCGAGCCACCGAGTTCGGACAGGCGGTCCCGCAGGACGCGCTCGGTGGTGTGCTGCGGGATGGCCAGTGCGAACGGGTACTTGGTGTGCCGCAGCCTGCGAAAGGTCATACTGGCGACGCGGGTGCCGTTGGAGTGGTACTGCTGGCCGGTGAGGCGGTGGCCCTCGGCCACCAACCGGTCGGCGACGCCCAGGCGTTCGAAGCTCTCCAGCGCGCGCGGCCACAGCACCACGGCCTTCGGATGGGTGTGCGGCGCGGCGGCCTTGTCGACCACGGTCACCGGCAGCCCCTGGAGGCGCAGGGAGATGGCGGCGGACAGGCCGACCGGGCCGGCGCCCACGATCAGGATCCGGGGGCTCATGTCCCGGCCCCGATCCGCAGGACGGCCGCCCCGACGGCGCCGGAGATGTCGATCCCCGTGATCAGCGCCGTGTCGCCGGGCCGTCCGACCGCCAGGGCGGCCGCGACCTGGAGGGCCCCGGTGGCGCTCCCGCACTCGCCGAGCGCCTTGCGCACGTCCACCCTTTCGGCGGTGAACCCGGCCAGTGCGGCTTGTTCGGCCGCGGCCAGCACCGTCCCCTCCGAACCGGGCAGGACGAGGTCGACGGCGGTGCCCTCCACCCCGGCCTGCCGGAGCACACCGGTGATCACCCGGCGCAGGGCGTCGCTGTACCCGCCGGCCGAGCGGTCGGGGGCGAAGCCCACCGCGCAGGCCGGTACGGTCGCCAGCACGGGCGCCTCGCTGAGGCCCTCGGGCTCCAGCGCGAACACCGCGGCGGCCTCGCTGACCGGTACGGTCTCGTGCACGATCTTCTTCGACCGGATGCCCCACGCGGTGTGCGGGGACAGCTCCTCCACCCCGCCCACCAGCATCCGCTGCCCGTGGCCGCGGCTGATCAGCCGCGCCGCGTACTGCAGCGCCGAGAAGGCGCTGAGGTTGCCGTTGGCCAGCGTGGAGTTGGGGCCGCTGAACCGGTGCCAGATCGCGATCTGGCTCGCGCAGCAGTTCATCGTGGTGTTGGGGAACTGGGCCGGGTTGACCAGGTCGATGCCGGCCCCCTCGATCACCCGGGAGTCCAGTTCGACGCTGCTGCGGAGGCTGCCCACCATGCTGCCCATCGCGACACCGGTGGACAGCCAGGAGTCGTCGGTGATTCCGGCCCGCTCGGTCAGCGCGCGCTTGAGCGTGGCACTGACCGCCAGTCCGAGAGCGGTGGTGCGGTCGATGTTCTTCGTGCCCTTCCTGGGCACGAAGTCGGTGATCCTGAAGGAGGGCACGGCCGAGATGCGGCCGGGAATCCCGGTGTAGTCACCGGCGTCCGCCAACGGCGGCGGGTTCTGCGGCAGAGCGTCGGCCGCGGGCACGTTCAGGCGTTCCCGTAACGCGTCCATGCCGAGGCCGGCGACGGACAGGACGGAGATGTCGGTGATCCGAGGTGCACTGGTCTGGCTCATCACACCGACTCCCCCGCCGCTGCGGCCACGGGACGATCCGTGACGGCGCCGAATATCGTGATCGCGTTGTTCCCGCCGAACGCGAAACCGTGGTTCTGGGCGACCTTCACGTCCGCGTTCCGCGCCTTGCCGGCGACGAAGTCGATGCCGGGTCCGAGTTCGGGATCGACCTCGGTGAGGTTGATCGTCGGCGGCAGGAAGGAATCCTCGATCGCCTTGCAGCAGGCGATGGCACCGAATCCGCTCGCCGCGCCCATGGTGTGCCCCAGCATCGATTTGATGGAGCTCATCGGCGGGTGCGCGTCACCGAAGACGCTGCGCGTCGCGGTGACTTCGGTGACGTCGTTGGTCGGTGTGCCGGTGCCGTGGGCGGAGATGTAGTCGACGCTGCCCGCGTCGATCCCGGAGTGCGCGTGGGCCTTCCGGATGCAGTCCGCGATGCTGTCCGCGTCCGGGTGCACGATGTGGTGCGCGTCGCAGGACAGCCCGTAGCCGAGGAGTTCGGCGTAGATGTGGGCGCCGCGGCTGGTGGCGTGCTCCAGTTCCTCCAGCATGAGCACCGCACCGCCCTCGGCGGTGACGATGCCGGTCCGGTTGCGGTCGAACGGCCTTCCCACCCCGTCGGCGATGGCGCCGAGGCTGAGGAACCCCGCGTGGGTGAACCGGTTGACGCTGTCGGCGCCACCCGCGAACATGACGTCCGCCTCGCCCGAAACGATCTTGTCGCCGGCGCTGCCGATGGCGTAGTTGGCCGCCGAACAGGCCGTGGGAATCGTCATCGTCTCGCCGTGGAGGCCGAGTTCGACCGAGACGGCGGCGGCGATGTTGCCGGCGGGTAACTGACTGACCAGGCCGGCGTCCATCAGGCCGGGACCGTGGTCCAGCCAGTGGCCGGTCAGGGTGTCGACCGTGGGAGCCTCCCCGTTGGTCGTCCCGATGATCGCCCCGGTCGCCAGCCGCAGTTCCTCGGTCAACTCGATGCCCGAGTCCTGCGCGGCCAGTCGCGCGGCGGCGGCTGCGATCTGCGCGGTCCGGCCCCAGTCGCCCGGGTCGATCGTGCAGACGATCGATTCCGGTACGAAGTCGTGCACTTCGCCGCCGAGGTGGCTGCTGAAGTCGCTGCTGTCGAAGGACCGGATCTCCGAGATCCCGCTCCGGCCGTTCTTGATGCCTTCGGTGAAACTCTCGACGCCGGTGCCGATGCTGCTGACGCAGCCGATTCCGGTGACGACCACCCGACGGGTCCTAGCCTTCATTGACGGCCTCCCCGGCGGCGCGCAGCTGGATGATCCGCCGGATGATCTCGTCAACGGTGCGCAGCTCCCCGACCTCTTCCCGGGGCAGACGGATCGCCAGTTCCTTGTTCACCCTCGCGAGGACCTGGATCAGGCCGAGCGAGTCCGCCTCGTAGTCGTCGATCAGGTTCGCGGTCAGGTCGACCTCGCCGGGCTCGACATCGAGTTCGAGTTCGTCGATGACGATCTCCAAGGTGACCTGCTTGATGGTCTCGTCGCTGAGCTTGGTTTCCACTTGTTCCTCCGTGACTGGATATGGGCAGCCGATGTCACCGGCAGTGCCACTCAAGGTTTGGTGGGGCGTCGTTCCGGCCTCGACGGGCGGTCTTCTCACGGCCCGTCAGGCCAGGCTCCGGGTGTCACCGTTGACCCGGAAGGGAATTTCTCCTGAACACCGATCTCCGGCGGAGTCCCCGTCGTGGACGGAGGACCCTCTCGCGCTCACGCGCGGCACGGCCGATCGGGCCGGCCATCCGGGGCTCGACGCGCCCCGGTCCGGTGGCGATCCGATCCCGCGGGCACGACTGCGCCCGCGCCATCAGCCACTGACGCCCACCTGCGTTTGCTACCCACGTCTTCGCTCGCCCCCGTAGCGACGGTCAGCCCCATGTGGGACTGACTCCCACAAGGGTTATACACCCAGAAGGTAATCGCTGCCTAGTGGGGGTCAAACCCATACGGGTGCTGCTACCTTCCGCTTATGACTCGCAAATCGCCTCAGAAGCACCAGCCGGAGTCGCTACGCGACATCAAGAAAGCCGAGGTCAAGGAGCAGATCCTCCGCTCGGCGCGCGAACTCGGCACCACCTTCGGCTACGACGCGACCACCGTCGCGCAGATCTGCCGACACGCCCGCGTGGGCACCAGCACCTTCTTCCGGTACTTCCCGGAGAAGCAGGGGGTGTTCCTGGCCCCCGAAGTCGAGCTGTGGGACCGGTACCTGGAGGAACTGCCCCCCGAGGCGTCGACCATGGCGGACCTCAACGACCCGCTCGAGCACGTGCTGTCGACCGCGGGCGAACAGTGGGCGGACGACTTCGCCGCCTCCCTCGACCTCGCGGCCGGGAGCATGACGCTGGCCAAGCACAGCTTCGACCACTGCGTCGAGATGGAGCTCACCATCCTCGGCAGGGTCGTCGCGAACGGCGCCCAGGACAGCCTCGTGACCCACATGCGGGTCGGAGTCTTCCTGGCCTCGTGGCGCATCGCCCAGAGCCGCTGGCGTGAGGCCGACGACCGCACCATCAGCTCACTGACCACGATCAGGCGGGAGGCGTTCGACCTGGTGAAGCACCTCGGGGCCAGCCCGCAGTCGGCCTGATCCCCTCGGCCTGATCCCCTCGGACGGACCTATCCGGACCGGGCGGGGCCGACCAGTAGCCGGGGGCATGGGGTGGGCGGCCGCATCCACCCCATGGGCTACGTGGGTCGACCGCAGCGTCCCGGGGCGCGGGGGTTCCCACCTTGTGGCGACGCCGTCCCCGTCCGGCTCCGGGAGGAGGCGGCCGCAGAGAGCCCCGCACGCGGTTCGGCGGTGAGCACCCCGCTCCCACGAGTGGCGGCTGCGAGCCTCACCGCACGGCTGTCCACCGCGCGCCCGGAGTGATCATGAAGCGATCTCCGCCCGTGCGTGCTCGGCACCCAAGGTCGGGCCAGGCTCAGCCGGCCCCGGCCCTTGCTCCCTCAAACGACCGAACACGGCGATGGCCACAGAGCACCGGCCGCATACCAAGATCGATCCGTGGGACTTTCGAGGGCCTTCCTGCCGCCTGACACGGCAAGCCCCCGAAAGACCAAAGGGGGCCTCCGACGCAGGTCGGAGGCCCCTCCGGGGGCGGAGCCCCAAGCCAGGCGGCGGAAGAGTCGGCCCGTACGCCGGGCAGAGTCCCCTTGCGGGCACTGAGCTGGGAAAACGTCCTGCCAAAGGGTCCGATCGCCACGTGATCGCCACACCTTCGGCGACCGCCACTCATCGGGCCTCTTCAGCGGCTCCTCGTCCGTCGTGAGGCTCTCGTCAGATGGTGTTGGTGCAGACGAATCCGAGGTCGGCCAGGCCCTCGCTCCGGCACAGTCGGTCGGATGCGCCCCCGGCAGCTGTCTGCAAGAGCTGGTAGTCGGCGCCGCGCTCCTTGCCCCAGTGCATCGCCGAGCGCCACAGGAGCCGCCCGAGGCCGAGGTTGCGGTATTCCGGCAGAACACCGAAATACTGCGGGAGGAGTCGTCGCCTACCGATGGGGTCGGGCATGGTCTCCATGGGGCCGATTGCGCCTACTACGCGCTCGTCCTGGACAGCGACCAGCACGGGGCCGGCGCTGTCGATCCGGGAGTGCAGGAACACGAAGCCCTCACTGGCCAGCTTCTCGGCGAACTCGGGGAAGGATGTCCGGATAGCTTCGGTCTGTTGGCTGAGGACCTCAATTCCCTCGACGCCTGGTGCGTCCTGGTCGAAGGTGCGTAGCTGCACGCGGGTAGAGGTGGCCACTGGGTCGGCGGTGTCCGGGAACCACACCACACGGGCTTGAGATGCGTCGCGCCCGGCGGCGAGCTTGGCGGCCAGCTCTTCGGCCTCCTGCCGGTGCTCGCGGGCGCCGTAGAGATGGACGCGCAGGATGCCACGACCGGTGATGGTGGGGATCAGCGTGCGAGCCTGGTCCTGAACGACGGCGTCCACCAGGACATGCTCGTCCTTGTGGTCGGACCACCGCCGGTCCTTGTCGTGCGGCAGGAATTCTCCAGTGCCAGCGACAGCGAACACCTCGGCCAGAAGCTCAGCGGAAATGGCTTCGGGGTGGAGCGGCCCGAGCGTCGGGAAATACGGGACGCACATCACGGGGCGCAGCAAGTCCCAGCGCAGATCCATACCCGCACCCTACTCGCCCGCCCCGCGCGGCTCAGGCCCCGGCGCGGAGAGCGCCGGGGCCTGAGCGTTACTGATCAGGTGCGATCAGCGGGTGGTTCAGTGGGGGTTGTCGTCGCCCGCGTTGCAGGAACACTTCACGCTGTCCATGACGTCGTCCAGGTCGCCGACGGCGATGATCTCGGTGACGGGCGGGGTCGGGGCCGTGATCGGCCGCGTGAGGTACGGCAGGCGCTGGGCCGGGCCGTCGTCCGAGAGCGGACGCCTCGGGGAGAGTTCGACAGCTACAGCAGTCATGTCACCCTGCTTTCTTGATCCCGTGCTGGCAGTAACTTGCGAGTGGTGCCTTCGCCTCCTGGTAGTGCTTGGCCAGCGGCCGGCACACGGTGCACGCGCCGGAGAGCTGGCAGCCGGAGCATCCACCGGTGCGAAGCATGAGGCGGTCGGCGATGGCGCCGAGTCGGGCGAGGCCGTTGATCCCCTCGGTGGGGAGGCTGATTTGGTCGTCACGGCCGATCTTGCAGATGGACACCAGCCCGTGTGGGTCGGTGTGGAAGAAGGTGTGTCCGGCGTTGCAGCCGCCGAACGGCTTGCGCATCCGCAGGTGCTCCTTGGACTGCGCGGTCAGCGACTCCGCCCCGCCGTAGATCGTCGGAGTCATGTTGGTGAAGACGTTGTACTCCAGCCCCCAGCCTTCGCACAGGGCGATCATCGCCTGTTCCTCGGTGGCGTTGTCCTCGGTGACGATGATGCTCATCCGCAGCGGCAGCTTGGCCCTGCGGCCGGCGTTCATGCCCTGGATGAACAGGTCCCAGGCGCCCTGCCGCTGGGTCAGCTCGTCGTAGCCGGCCTTGGTCGCCCCGTACATCGACACCGTGACCCGGTAGGGCGGGCGCTCGCGGAACATCTCCAGCAGGTTCTCCCGCCACAGCAACGAGGCGTTGGTGGAGACGGTGATCATCATGCCCAGCTCGAACGCGCGGCGGTACGAGGGCATGAAGTCCCGGTCCACGGTGGGCTCGCCCCCGGTGATCTGGATCCAGAGAACGCCGGCCTCGGCCATGATGCCCAGGCAGGTGAGCTTGTCCGCGAGCGGCATACCCGAGTTGACCTTGAGCCCGAGATAGCAGTGCTTGCACGTGTAGTTGCAGCCGAGGTTGATCTCCCAGCTGGCTCGCGAGTAGCCCCACGTGGAGGGCTGCCGGACCAGCAGGACGTCACCCGCAGGACGGCCGGTCACGTCCAGGTCGGCCCACTGGGCGCGCACGGCATCCGCCAGCCACGAGGGAGCTGTCCGGGCTGGGTCGTGGGCACGCTGCTCCTCGTAGTTGGCCTGCGGGAGCCGGAGACCGCCCCGGCCACCAGGGCGCACCAACAGGTTTTCGTCCAGGAACGGACTGGCGATCAGGTCGTGCACGTGTTCCCCTCCTTCGCCGAGCGGTATTCGGTGGCTGTGACGCCCCGAGGCCCTGCCTGCGACGGAGTGTTCGGTGGGCAGCCGATCTCGGCCCAGACCCATTTGCCGAACGGAGCTTCGTCGACGCCCCAGCGGTTGGCGATACCGTCGACGAGGCCCATGCCGCGCATGGTCCCGCTCAACTACGGCGCTCCCGGGGCGGCCGCTCGGATCGCCGAGCAGGCCCGGCGGGAGGCGGGGAGCAGCCCGACGGCGGCCGCAGCGCTCGCCGCGGCCGTCACAGCGCGTGCTCTGGCAGCCTCCGGCGACCTCGAAGGGGCCCGGCGAGCGGTAGACGACACGCGGAATCTGGCGGAGCGCCTGAACGGCGCCGAGGCGGCCGACACCTGGTTCGGCTACCCCGAGCAGAAGCACCACGTGCACCTGTCGCAGGCGTACACACTGCTGGGCGACACGGGCAGCGCCTACCAGGCACAGGAGGACGCCTTGGCGCTCACGGACTCTCCGTCGGTCATGGCGCGCGCCCTGCTGGCAGTGGACACCGTCGCATGCCTCCGCGTCGACGGCGACCCGACCGGTGCGGCTGAGATGGCGTCCGGAGTGTGGGAGCGGCTGCCGGCCGCCTACCGTGAGGGCCTGATCCGATCCCGCACCGAGACGCTGCATCGCCGGCTCACCGGTCGGCCGTACGCGCTGCTCGGAGAGGCGCTGGCCGGCTAGCTGCAACGAGGCTACCGGGGGCTCTTGGACGCTGCTTCGACCGTTCTCACCGCCACACGATCGCCACCGCACACCCAGAAACAGGCTGCAGTAGGCGCGAAGAGTCGGCAAGCGATTACAGATCTTCGAGACATGAAAAGGCCCCTGATCTGCGAAGTTGCAGATCAGGGGCCTCACTCAAGCCAGGCGGCGGAAGAGTCGGCCTGTACGCCGGGTTCTGTCTCCCGGGTTGCTTGCGCGGCCCGGGGAGGCGGCCATCCATCTAGGGCTGCCGTTGCCGACAGCCTCGTGCGGTCCACCCGCGGACTCGGGCGAGCAGCCTTCGAACGTCCGCGCACGGTGCCCGAGGGCACCGATCTTGACCTTGCTCCAGGTGGGGTTTACCTAGCCGTCCGGGTCACCCCGGTCGCTGGTGGTCTCTTACACCACCGTTTCACCCTTACCCACCGCGAGAAGCGGTGGGCGGTCTGTTTTCTGTGGCACTGTCCCGCGGGTCACCCCGGGTGGGCGTTACCCACCACCATGCTCTGTGGAGCCCGGACGTTCCTCGGCGGGTCTGGGACCCGTCGCGACCGCCCGGCCGGCTCTTCCGCCGTAGTGGTCATGGTAGCCGCTCGGGCGGTGCCTCCCGAACCCGGGACCGGACGGCGGGCGGCTCGGCGCCGAGCCGGGCGGCCACCCGGGCGGCCGTGGCGCTCGCCCAGGCGGTGGTGGTGACCAGGCCCAGGGCGAGGACGGCGCCGCCGAGACCGACCAGGATCCACCAGCCGGCGTGGCTGGCCGGGGCGAAGCCGGTCGCGACCGGGCCGGCCACCGCCGAGGTGACGACCGTGCCGATCACCGCCACGCCCAGCGACTGGCCGACCTGACGGCTGGTCGAGGCGACCGCGGCCGCCACCCCCGCCTGGGCGCGCGGCATGCCGGCGACCGCGGCGTTGGTGATCGGCGCGTTCACCATGCCGAAGCCGAAGCCGAACAGCGCGTACGCGACCAGCAGCAGGGCCGGCGGGGAGTCGGCGGCGAGCCTGGTGAGCAGCAGCCCGCTCGCGGCGAGGCCGAGCCCGGCCGCGACCAGCGGCAGGCGCGGGCCCCGGCTGCCGACGATCCGCCCGGACAGCGGCGCGCAGACCAGCATCATCCCGGCCATCGGCAGCGTCCACAGGCCGGCCTCGACCGGACTGTAGTGCCGGACGTCCTGGAGGTAGAGGGTGTTGAGGAAGAGGAAGCCGCCGAGTGCGGCGAAGGCGCAGACCGCGGTGACGGTGGCCCCGGCGAACGGCGCGCTCGCGAAGAACCGCGGGTCCACCAGCGGCTCGGCCACCCGCCGTTCCCAGAGCGGGAACGCGATCAGCGCGGCCACCGCGGTCCCGGCCAGGGCCAGGATCAGCGGGGATGTCCAGCCGTGGCCCGGGCCCTCGATGATCGCGGCGGTGCCGCAGCCGAGCAGCACGATCATCAGCAGCTGCCCCACCGGGTCCAGCCGGCGCGGCCGGGGCGCGCGGGACTCCGGGACGTAGCGGGCGGTCAGCGCGATGGCGGCGAGCGCCACCGGGACGTTGACCAGGAAGATCGACGGCCAGCCGGCACCGTCCACCAGGAAGCCGCCGAGCAGCGGGCCGAGCGCCATCGAGATGCCGACCACACCGCCCCAGACGCCGATCGCCCTGGCCCGTTCCCGCGGGTCCGTGAAGGTGTTGGTGATGATCGACATCGCCACCGGGTTGAGCATCGAGCCGCCCACCGCCTGGAGCGCCCGGAACGCCACCAGCCAGCCCAGGCTCGGCGCCTGACTGCACAGCAGGGAACCGAGCGCGAAGCAGACCAGGCCGGTCTGGAACACCCGGCGGCGGCCGAAGCGGTCGGCCACCGAGCCGAACAGCATCAGCAGCGAGGCCAGCACCAGGGTGTAGGCGTCGATGATCCACTGGAGCCCGGACGCCGGGGCGCCGAGGTCCCGCTGGATCACCGGCAGGGCGATGTTCACCACGGTGTTGTCGAGGCCGACGATGAACAGGCTCAGGCAGCAGACCGCCAGGACGAGCAGACGGCGGCGGGCCCCGGGCTCGGACCCGGGGGCGGGCGCGGGAGCGGCGGCGCGGGGCTGGGGGGCGGGCACGGACCGATCCTCCCACCGCGGGACGGGCCGGGGCGGGTGGGCGGCGCGTCCGGGTGGCGCGTCCGGGTGATGCGTCCGGACGGCGGCGGCGGGCGGCTACACCGCCGTGAAGCGGACGGTCCCGGTGGCCGGGTCGGCCGTCGTCAGCCGCACGTCGATCACCCGGCCGAGCGGCAGCCCGCCCCCTACTCCGGCCCCGGCCCCGGCTCCGTCACAGCGGGCCCGGACGGCCGGGTCGCGCAGCTGGACGGTGCCGGAGCCCGGCCGCCTCTCGTCCACGTCGACGACCACCGCGGCGAAGGCCTCGCCCTCCCGGCCCGCCAGCAGCTCCGCCTCCACCAGGTCCACGCAGGCCCGTTCGACCTCGCCGGCGCGGCGGTCCCCGCCCGCCATCAGCGCCGGGAGGGCCGGCAGCGCCTCGCGCGCCCAGTCCGGCACGTCCTCCCCCGCGGCCACCGCCGCGCACACCTCCTGGGCGAAGCGGTCGCCGAGCCGGCGCAGCGGCGCGGTGCAGTGCGCGTACGGGGCGGCGAGCGCGGCGTGGTCGGGCTCGGCGGGCACGGGCAGGCCGCGGGACTCGTCGAAGGCGTGGTAGCCGGCGCCGCGCAGCAGGCCCGTACAGGCGGTCAGGAAGGCGGCGTCGAGCGGGGCGTCCGGGTCCAGGGAGCGGATCAGCTCGGGGTACGGCACCGACTGCGGCCAGTCCACGTCCAGCGCGGCGGCGATCCGGCGCAGCCGCTCGTACCCGGCGGCGGGCGCGGCGGGCAGGGTGCGCAGCAGGCCGACGCCGGCGTCCAGCATCAGCTCGGCCGCGGCCATGCCGGTGAGCAGGGAGATCTGGGCGTTCCAGCCGTCGGCGGGGCCGGGGGCGCGGTAGCCGAGGACGTAGCCGTGCAGGGTCTCCTCGACCTCCTGCTCGGGCACCGGCAGGTTGATCCCGCCCCGGGCGCGCTCCTGCTCCTCGCGCAGCCCGCCGACGGTGGCGAGCAGGGCGAGCTGCTCGTCGGCGCCGCCGAGTTCGACCGCGCGCTCGACGGCGGCGTAGTCCAGGCGGCGGTGCGAGCGGACCACGGCGCGGCGCAGGTCGGCGAGGACGACGGCGCCGTCGGCGTCCAGGTCGAGCTGCCAGAGCAGGGCGGGGCGGGGCTCGCCGGGCAGCAGGCTGGCGGCGTCCTCGGAGAGCCGGGTGGGATGCAGCGGGACGCGGTGGTCCGGGAAGTAGAGGGTCTCGACCCGGCGGCGGGCCTCGGTGTCGATCGCGCCGCCCGGGCGGACGAAGGCGGCGACGTCGGCGATCGCGTAGTGCACCCGGTAGCCGCCGCCGGGGCGGCGGGTGAGGTGCATGGCCTGGTCGAGGTCGCGCGAGCCGGGCGGGTCGACGGTGAACAGCGGCAGGTCGGTGGCGTCGTACTCGGGCAGCCGGGGCCGCTCGGCCGCCTCCTCCGCCTCGGCGAGCACGGCCCGCGGCCACTCGGTGTGGATCTCCAGGCGGGTGCGGAGCTCGGTCAGCTCGGTGTTGATCCGGGCGGAGTCGACGGCCTTGACGCGCAGTTTTCGGCGAGGCATGCCCGCCAGGGTAGAGCGGGACCGGGTGGTTCCGGACGGAGGCTCAGCGTCCCGACAGCGACTTCAGGTCCTTCGCCGCCAGGGCGATCGCGTCGTCGTAGCCGCCGGTCGCCAGGCGGAGCACGAACGCCACGGCCGCGTCCGGGTGCGGGTCGGTGTACGGCTCGCCGTTGTAGTCCAGGAACAGCAGCATCGCCTCGAACGCGGTGCGCTTGTTGCGGTCGACCAGGGGGTGGTTGCGGGCCAGGCTCTGGCCGAGGGCCGCCGCCTTGGACCAGAGGTCCGGGTAGGCGTCCTCGCCGAACACGCTCGCCTGCGGACGGGCGATCGCCGAGAGCATGCCGCCGAGGTCGCGGATGGTCGCGGGACCGCCCGCGAGGTAGGTGACGTCCTCCCGGTCCAGGTACTCGGTCACAGGTCCTTCAGCCTCTCCAGCGTCTCCGCGTTGCCGGCGCGGATCCGGGCCACCATGGCCGCCCGGCGCTCGGCCCTGCCCGGCGCTCCTCCGGTGAGCGCCTCCGGGACCTCGGACCGGCGGACCTCGAAGGCCAGCTCGGCGGTGTCCGGCCCGGCGGCCGACCCGGTCACCCGTACCCGCCCGGCCAGCACGGCCTGAGCGGCCGCCCGCAGGGCGAACTCCAGCGCCTGCCTGGTCTCGGCCGGCAGCCCGGCGGGCAGGCGTACGGACAGGGACTCCTCCACGGCGGCGTCGTCGCCGGGCACCAGGTCCAGGGGTCGCATGGTCATCTCGTTCACTCTCCTCGCCGCTCACCGTACTGGTGCCGGCCCGGACGTCCCACCGGATTTGCCGCCGGGTGCCGCCGGCCCGCCGGCGCGCGCGGACCGGCGGGCCGGCGGCGGTGTAAGCACTCGTACGGTGGGACCGACTGACCGGCTGCGAAGGGGGTTCGGGCGATGGGTGCGACGAGGGCGACCGGGGGCGTGGTGGCCGCGGCGCTGGCGGCGACCGGGGTGCTGCACGCGGTGTGGGCGGTGACGCCGTGGCCGTTGGGCTCCGCGGAGGAGTTCGCGGACGCCGTGGTCGGACAGGGCGACGGCGTGCCGCCGGCGGCCGCGTGTCTGGCGGTGGCGGGGGCGCTCGGGGCCGGGGCGTACCTGGTGGGGTCGGAGGCCGGGGTGCTGCCTGCGGTCGGACCGCGGC